>CAZCER010000149.1:3544-9365 GCA_964497385.1 uncultured Armatimonadia bacterium
CCGAACCCTCTCACCCCGAGTAGCGGCGGGGTGTGCCGCGTATCGAGGGGCGGCCCAGCCTGCGCCGCGCTCCGTCCCGCTCTCCCTCGATACGCCACTCCGTGGCACCCGAGGTCAGCGGGTCGGTTTATGCAAACACATGTTTCACGTGAAACATCGCCGCTCAGTACATCCGCCGGGCGCCATAGTAGTTCTTAAACCGGTTGCTCAGGAGTTCCATGCGCACTTTCTTGCCGCTTCCGGGCGCGTGGATGAAGTATCCGCCGCCTGCATAGATCCCGCAGTGCGAGACCCCGGGGCAGTAGGTGTTCGCGAAGAAGACGCAGTCGCCGGGGATGAGCTGGTCGAGCGAAACGGGGCGGCCGACCTTCACCTGGTCGAACGAGGTCCTCGGGAGCTTGATCCCGACTTGCCGATAGGCCCAGTAGAGCAGTCCGGAGCAGTCGAACCCGACCGAGGGCGACTCGGCGCCCCAGATGTAGGGCTTCCCGATCTGGCTGTAGGCGAGCCGGGTGATGTAGTTCCCGACTTCGGTGGCTTGGGGACCTGTTGGTTGCGGCGCGGGCGTCGGCTCGAGCACGGTGAAAGTCGGCGTCTGCTGTTCGGGCATGCGGTTCGCCACGCACAGCCAACTCGCGACCCAGCCCTCGGTACCATCGGGGAAGCGCGCCTTGAACCATCCGTTCTGGTCCGCGAGGATCTGGAACACCACGCCGGCCGGCATGGTGGTCTGAGCGGGGAAGTCCGCCGAGGGCCCCGAGCGCACGCTGACCTGGTCCTGGTAGATGATGCCCTGGTTGTCCTGGAGCATGTCGAGCTTGCTTACGACCGTCTGCCGCGCCTCCGGAGGAGCGCCCACGATCATCGGGCCGCCGCCGAGCGTGTTCGGCGTGTTCGCGACGTAGGCTCGGCAGACCCAGCCCTCGGGTCCTTCATGGACCTTCACCCGAACCCACTCGCCGGCCTGGTCGATGGGGTAGACCACGGTGTCCTTCGCGAGCAGCGCGAGCGAGTCGGCCTCGATCGAGGGGGCCTCGCGGAGATACACGGAGTTGGCGTTCAGGTAGCGCATCTCGCCCCGGTCGGGAGCGGGCGAAACCTCGACCGCGGCGGCCGCGCGCGTCGCCTTGCCCGGTTTCAAGGCCCAGGACGGCGCCCACCCGGTGAGCTGCGTGCCGTTGATGCGGACCCGCGTCCGGCCGTTCGAGCGCTCCAGCGCTGTCAGGCCGGCGCCCTCCGCGAGCACCGCGAGGAGTTCGGCCTCGGGCGTCGGCGCGACCCGGACGTTCACATCGCTCGTGATGGTGACGACCGACTCGGAGGAAGCCGCGTTGGGCGCACGGGACGCGAGCGTCCAAGCCGGGACCCAGCCGGGGCTCGAGAGCCGCACGGCGGAGACGCGGCGCCAGACGCCCTGCTCGGCGTGGAGGCGGACCTGCTCACCCGGCTGCAGTGAACCGAGGACCTCCGCCGTCGCCGACGGCTCCGCGCGCACCTCGGCGCCGGGGGCGAGCGCGTACAACGCGCTGCCGCCTGCTGCGGCCTGTGCCCCGGTGGTCGCGCCAAGCAGGGCCAGACACGCGAACCCGAGGACTGCGCCGACCGCGATGCGTCTCATCTGGCTTGCACTCCGTCCGATCTGTCTACTTGGCCTTCTGCGCATGGTCTGCGGAGGGGCCGCATTGGGGCCCCTCCCGCCGCGTGGGTCCCTCGCCGCTCGGCCCCTTGCATCTTGGCGGCGTGCCTTTCGGACGCCTGCAGCGGGCCCGGGAGCAAGAGGAAGGCCGCGCCGTTCGGCCCCAGAGGCATCGAGCCTGCATTGGAGATGGGCGACCTTCTACTCGCGCTTCCGCCGGTCGAGCAGATCCCTAGGGACCCGGGCTCGCGGAACGCCCTGCATAGTAAGACGGACAACAGCGGTAGCCGCTCCCGAGTCTCACTCTCAGGATAGCGAGGTTTGGGGATCATGAGTAGCGTTCTCCATCGGGTTGTGGGAATGCGACGCGGCGTCCGTGGGCCGCCGCATGGCCATCGTGAGCTGGAACTCCAAGCACATCGTGAACTTCCATCGCACTCGGCTGGACAATGCGGTGAATGCGCTCATGGGCTACTTGCCTCTGGCCAAACCGTCGCCTTCGGCAGTGCCGCGCGATGAAGAAGAGCTTTGACTGCGTCGACCAGAAGCGCGAGGGCGGCCAACGCGTGGCACTGCGGCTGGCCGGCATGACCGTCGAACGGGAGGTGGCCTGTTGGGAAGAGCGCGAACGCGCCCTTCCCACTCGCCAAGCCGCGGGCCGAGAACGCCCGCCCAGCGCGCGGGAGGCGGCCGTCTCCGGCTGCCCCTGGGCGCTCAGTCGCTCGCCCCCTCACTCGGACCGCAGCAGCAACACCCAGTCGCCCTCGCCCGGTGGGGTGAAGGTCGCGTTAGGCTCAGCCGCGACGCGCCCAACGGGATGCGTCTCACCGTCGCGAGGGTTGAGCCACAGGGCCTCCCAGGAGTGCGTCGGGAGGCCGCTGAGGTCGAGAGCGCGGGCGCCATCGTCCGGTAGGTACGCGACGATCACGTCGGCGTCCGGGGTCAGGGCCAGGGCCGCGCGGCGTACGGCTTCCCGCGGCTGGTCCATGACGCGCTCGTGATGCGGCTCGAGCCGCCACCAGGGCACGGACGCGAGGGAATCGCGCAGGATGGTCATCTGGCCTGAACTCCCGAGCCGCATCTGGGTGCGCCAGTAGACGGGGCTGCCTGAGTCGGTGTTCCACTCGAACAGCCACGTCCCGTACGTGTAGCCCATCGCTCCGGAGAGCACCGACCGCCAGCCGAGGCTCCGGGCGTCGTCCGCTTTGAACGCATCGCGGTCGTCCGCGGCGTCGTACATGGCCTCCAGGTTGATGACCGGCTTGTGGGGCTCGCGGCGGTAGAGGTGCAGGTTCCACTCCATGGCCTGGTGGGCGCAGCGCTCGCGGTTTCCGCCGTTGTGCCCGGACTGACAACCGGCGAAGTCGAGGTATGGCTCGTCGTAGTACCGCTCGATGATGTCGTTCGTCTCGTGGCCGCTAGGGGTGCCGGGGTGCTGGGTGATGAGGTGCACGCTCGTGGCGTCCCGCGCGGCGCGGCCGACCTCGTTCCCGAGTTCCATGAAGCCGCTGTCGAAACTCGGTGAGAAGATCACGAAGTCGCCGAAGAGGCGGGCGACGATGTTCCGCGCGAAGAGGCACGCGTCCTCGGACGAGGGATAGCGCGCGGTCGGCTCCATGAGGCCGACCATCATCACCATGAATCCGAGTTCGTTCGCGCGCTGGATCCTCCGCTCGTAGCCCTGCCAGAACACGGGATTCCACTGGCGGATGCCGTCTCCCAGGAAGGACCGGTTGCCCGCGCGGTCCGTCTCCCCGGCCCAGTCCGACGGCGGCCCCACCTGGATGACGGTGAAGCGTTTCGCGGCGCGGTCGGCGAGATACTCCTCCCACTCCTCGTCGGTGGCGCGCATAGGGCCGGCCCAGGCGGTGTCGCCGATCCAGAGAAACGGCGTGCCGTCCGCGTGGCAGAGGTACCGGGCGTCGTCACTCACACGCAGGAAGCCGTGCTCCCATAGGGGGTTGTCCGTCCGACGGGCCCGGGTCACCCGGACCGTGCCCGACCGCTCGTGCAGTCCCCGGTCATCGGGGTTCGAGCACTCCGTCCGCCAACGCCAGAGGCCCTCGCTCGGGAAGGCGCAGCGGATGCGGAATGTCGGGCCGCCATCCCAGAAGCCGTACGCCTGGATCGTTGCGCCCTCGGGCCCGGTGTAGGTCACGCGGAGCGTCACGTCGGCGTAAGGGTTCTCGTACGCGGCCTCCGAGGTGAGGGCGTGTTCCCAGCGCATCCAGGTTCGTGCGCCATCGACTCCCGGGGCCTGGCCGCACAGCGCGAGTTGCAGGGCGATGAGAGAGCAAAGCATCGGTCTCTCCGTTCCTCGGTCGGCGGGGGCGCCGTCAGACCCCGACGGACTGCTTCCGCGGTCGGCGCGTCCGGGTGGGTTGTCCATGGGCGGGCACGAAGGTGAGTTCCACGCGCTGACCGAGTGCTGCAGCAATGCGGTCGAGCATGCGGAGGGTATGGCCCTTGTAGTCGGCGCTTTCGAGCCTCGCGATGGCGCTCTGCGTCGTACCCACTCGCCGGGCGAGTTCCGCTTGGCTGATCTCTGCTGCGGTTCGGGCCTCGTAGATGGCCAGTGCCGCCCGGAGCCGGCTCTTCTCGCTTTCCAGCTCGGCGCGATACTCGGGTTCAGCCTCGTGAAGCTGGTCGAGCATCTCGACAGCGCTAGTGGTCTTGTTGGGCATCGGCGATGTCCTCACCGCGCGGGGTTCGGAGCTGTTCGGAGGGACCCCAACCGGCCCGTCTGTCTGACCATTATAGCAGAACTGCGATGCACGGAAGCCCCGGCGCCCCCTACCGCACCCCCTCCAGCGCCTCCACGTCGATCACATCGGGCACAACGATGGGGTCCCGGCCGTTCACGATGTGGCCAATGCGCATGGTCGTGAGATCGAGCAGCACGATCTGCTCACCAAGCTGATACACGACCCGGTCGCCGGAGAGGACCCAGGGGCTCAGCGCCGGCCAGGCGAACGCCCGCCCCGCTACGAGAGCGATGCTGCTCCGGCGGCCTGTGGTCTCGTCGCTCACGTTCAGCTTCAGGTTGAGCCCTCCTGCGAGAACACCATGCCGTTGTCGTGCAGACACGTCCCAGTACGCCGCCTGCCCCCACAACGGGATGCTGATGACATGCATGCTCCTGTCACGCGTGGCGTGACGGGTCGGGTCGCCAGTCATCGGGAGCACCGGCATGAGGTTCTCCACCAGAACAGGCAGGCGGTAGGCCCTCCAGCTCTCCTCGGACTCATCGGCTTCACCCACGCACAGATCCACCCCGTCATCGGTAGGGCGGAGCACGAGTTGCGAGTGGTCGGGGAAGGCCGACGCCGCCGACTCGGCCTGCGGAACCGGCCGCTCCGACACTCGGCGCAGCTCGTTCCCGCTGATCCGCACGGACCACAGGTAGTCGTCCTCTCCCGCGAAGTAGATGGTCGCATCGTCCGGCGAACCGCGCACGAGGTCCCTGTCGACGTGCGTGCGCGTGAGCAGCGAGATGTCGGTTGAGGGCAGGTAGACCAGCGCCAGCAGGAGGTACGTGATCCCCGAAGTGACTACGGCAGCCACGAACGACTTCGCGAACGGTGTGTCTCGCCATCCGAGCGCCCAGCGGCAGAAGGGCCACTCGAGCGCTATCGTCACCAGGTAGGAGCCGAGCACCAGGGCCACCAGCGCCGAGCCCACGTGGTACAGGGGGGCGCGGGCGAGGTACGTGTCCAGCAATCCCAGGCCCAGGCCCTGGAGAGCCACACCGGCGAACATCGAGACATAGTTCGCGGCGACCATGAGGAAGCAGGCTTTCACAAAGCGGGCGCGGTACAGCGCAAGCAGGACGCACGCTTCGACGATCCCGATGACGATGTTCGCGAAGAAGAGGTGACAGCACTCCGACGCTGCCAGGGCGCTGCCCGCGTTGGCCCACGCCGGGGACGCGACGGCGAGCGAAGCCGCGCACGCGAGCAGTCCTCGCCGTGCTGGGTTGGCTCTTGCCTGTGGGGCCATGGGCATCGCCCTCCGCCGCGCGCTCGTCACTTCGTCTTTGTCCCACTCGTGCCTTTGAGGACGCCGAACGTTGCGTGAACCGCCAGATCCGAGCGGCCGGTTGCCCTGCCTGCCCGTCCCATCCACCGGCGGCGACGCCGGCGATGCGGGGGCGATCCCACCAGCAGGGGCGCCGGCGCCACTGGG
>CAZCER010000150.1:0-9339 GCA_964497385.1 uncultured Armatimonadia bacterium
GCCCGAAAGCACAGCCGGCGCGCCCGTGAGCGCTCGGCCCGTCGAGGGTTGGGACCTGCGCGAGGACCCGGCGCCCGGCGTGCGCTACCGCTACGTGCGCGCGCAGGCGGAAGGCGGGTTCCTGCCGACGGTGACGGTGATCTGCACGGGCGAGCGAGCCGGAAGCCCGTCGGAGTATGCGGAGAAGGCGCGCACGGCGCTCGAGCAGCAGTACCCGGGCATCGAGTTCCTGATGTCGGAAGCCGTGGCGGGCGACTGGAAGCCCCCGCTCTTCCGAACCTCGTTCACCTACGCCTCGAACGAGGTCCCGATGCGCGTGATGCAGGTGTACGCGGTCCGCGAGGACGGCCAGGTTGTGGTCACGACCTTCACCGCGACCGAGACCCAGTGGGACTACATCCAGGAGGAGTTCCGCCGCATCCTCGACGCGGTCACGGTTGCGCCGTAGGGGCGGGTCACCGCGCCCCTACGACTACGACACCACCCCAAGAAGGGGCGGGCACGGTGACCCGCCCCTACGACAGCAGCCCCAGCAGCGCCTCGACGACCCGCCGAGCGCCTTCCCCATCCACGAGCATCCGCGCCGCCTCACCCATCGCGTCGCGCTCCTCGGCGGACAGGGAGAGGAGTCGGGCGACCGCGCCCTCGAGACTGCCCGACGCGAGTTCGGCGGCGACTCCGGCTCCGCGCTCCTCGAACGCCTCGGCGAGCCCCGCCTGGTTGTCGGCAAGCGCGCAGAACACCGACGGCACACCGGCCGCGGAGAGTTCGTACTTGGTCGTCCCCGCGCCGGAGACAGCGGCATCGGAGTTGCGGAGGTAGGGCGCGAGCGACGGAGGAGCGAGATCGACCTTCACTTCATGGCGGCTCCGGGCGCACGCCTCGGCGACATCCTCGCCGGGGGGAGAGCCCACCACGATGCGCACACGCAGGCGATCGCGCCGGGCGCCGTCGAGAGCCCTCAACGTCCGCGCGCAGAAGCCGCCCCGGTCCGCCCCGCCGGGCAGCACGAGCACGCGCTCGATGGTCTCCGGTGCGGGCTGAGGCGGGATGCCGCGGAGTTCCGGCCGGAGCGGGAAGTACTCGGGCCCGAGGAGCTTCCGCGTCCTACCCGCGGTCGCGTACGTGAGCTTCTCGGAGCCGAGGTTCATGTTGAGCAGTAGGTGGCTTCGGTAGGGGTTCCGGTCCGCGAGATCGTCCACCCGGAGCACTGGTAGACCAGCCTCGAGCACCCGGCCCTCGGCCTGCGCATCGACCTCGTAGCTGTCGAGCACGAGCGCCGCGGCCCCGTGCTTGCGCGCGAGTTCGGCCAGCTCCGCGCACCGGCCGTGGGGCTCGGGCTCACTCAGCGGCACGGCCCCGACACCGGCCTTGTCCATCAGAGCCCTCGCCGGATCGGAGACTGCCCGGTACGCAACAGCCGCCTTCCCCGGCCACTCGGAGGCGATCGCGAGACAGCGCGTAAGGTGCCCGAAGCCGACCGAGGCATCGGCGTCGAGACGGATCAGAAGGCGTGGTTGGGCGCTCGTCGCGTTCGGGTCCTCTCCGGTGTCGAAGTCCGGCGGGATCTACGCTCGCCTGCCCCGCCCGTCCTCCACGAACCCGAACACCCCGCGCAGCTTCCGGAGCGTTCCCAGAGAGAGAGCGCACTCCGACCCGACGACGCAGCGCATGTCGCGGTAGCCCTTCGCACGCTTCGCGTCGGCGTCGTTCGCCACATCCACCAGGAAGTGCTCCACCTCCTGGTCCGTCGCGCGCACGATCTCGACGGAGTCCCAGTCGAACAGCTCGCTCCCCTCGAACCCCTTGGCCCTGGCGCGCGCGAGCCAGTTCACGAGGAGAGCGTTTCCGTCGGGACGCGGATCCCCGCCGCTGTCGGAGTCGAGGACCGCGATGATCGGGCCGGGGTGCTCGATGTAGTGCTCGTTGTCATGGCACGACCGGCAGGCCTAGAAGACCACGGGGCGTCGCCCGGCCGGAATGGACACCTCGCTGAACCGGCACAGGCAGTCGCGGCAGACGCGCCGTCGGGGGTCATGCGGCCTGGCGCGATTGGCCTCGTCGGCGATCTCTCGCGCGAGTCTGACCGCCAGCGAGCCGGCGGTTCCCTTGAGCACCGGCGCGATCGCCATCGTGCCCACCCTGCGAAGCTCCCGGTAGGCTGTCTCGCGCCTACGCGGAGGACCGTGCTCAAGGTCCGTGACGAGTTCGTCCACTGGGATGACCGAGCGCGGGGCCGTCAGCGCCTCGCGCGCCCACTGCGGCACGGCGGGGTCGAGGGCCGCCCTGCGGCGGGCCGCCTCACTGGCCCTCCGAGGCCACCACCAGAGCAGCTTCGGCCACGGCGGATGCACTCTCCGGTCGGCGCCGTCCGTGACAGGCGGGGCCTCGGTGCGGAGAGCGCTCGGCAACCGCGCGAGCGCTACGAGCACGCCGGTCACCCAGCCGGAGGCGCCGAAGGCCACGCTGAACGGCGTGAGATGAGGCGATCTCAACCCCTCCAGGATCCGCTCACTGACGAGGGCCGTGAGGAAGCCCAAGCCCACGCCGGCCAGCGCGGCCGTGTGGAGGGCGCGGAGGGCCTCGAGCACTTGCTTCCAGGACCCGATCCGACCGGAACCGACCGCGGAGACCGCGAGTCCGAGGAGGAGTCCCGCGACTGCAGCGCCGGCGACCCACGACGCCCTCCATCGTCCGGTGGCGAAGAGGGCGACCGCGAGCGCCAAGCCCGCCCCGCAGAGAGCGCCCAACAAGCCCCCACCCGCCCCCAGGAGCGCGTAGGCTTCATCGCGTGGACGTTCGCCTGCGAGGTGTTCGTAGATCGTCGAGGCCACGCGCCGGTCGTCCCCGTGCAGCCATTCGCGCCAGAGCACGTCGCGCCAGTCGGGATCGCGCATACCGACCCTTCTCATGTTGCACGGCCGCCTCGGCTGCGAGCCCCACGGGCGACCTGCCGGTCGCCCCTACCTTCTCTTCATCCTGGCGGGGCCGGGGAAGACCTCCGTGATGCGCTTCATGCGGTCTCCCTCGATGCGGCCCTGCTCGCTCCAGCCGGCGCCGGGCGGGGGCAGAAGGTCCTCCCACGCGGCGCGGGGCTCGCACTCGCGCTTCCAGTCGTCGAGCCGAGCGCGAAGTTGCGCGAGCACCCGCTGGTGCTCGGGCGACGCGATCAGGTTGCGGGTCTCGTGCGGGTCCGCTGCCAGATCGTACAGCTCGCCGCCGACCAAGTTCTCCGCGAGGAACATGTCCGTCCAGCGGAGCGGGTCGTCGCCCGAGAGCCGCGCCTCGATCTCGTCCGAGCGCGGGTAGTCGGTGAGCTTCCACCGGTCGGTGCGGACCATGCACGCGGGCTCGTTCATGAGGCCGGGGATGAAGGTCTCCGCGAACACCGCGTCGCGGTGCGTGCGCGTCGGATCCTCGAGCAGGGGCGCGAGCGACCGGCCCTGCACGCCCTCCGGGGTCTCGAGCCCGCAGAGGTCGTAGAGCGTCGGGGCGAGGTCAAGCTGCTGCACGAGCGCCTCGCACCGGCCGCGCGGGCCGCCTGGCACGGAGATCCAGAAGGGCATGGCGAGGGTCTCGCGCCAGAACTGCGCCCACTTCTCGATCCAGCCGTGCTCTCCGAGGCACGTGCCGTGGTCGGAGGTGAAGACGACGATCGTCTCGTCCGCGAGGCCGCTCTCCTCGAGCGCGTCGAGCACTCGCCCGATCTGCGCGTCCACGTGGGAGATGAGGCCGTAGTAGGAGGCTCGGCAGTGGCGGACGTCCTCCTCGGTGAGGTCCCCGTACCGGCGCGTCCGGTGGAAGTACTGGACGAGCGTCGGCTTGGTCCGGATGTCATCGCCCCAACTCTCGGGGAGGTCGACCTCATCGGGGTCGTACATCGTCGCGTAGGGGGCCGGAGCGATGTACGGCGTGTGCGGCATCGCCGAGGAGACGCGCAGGAAGAACGGCTCCCCGCGCGAGTACGTCGCGAGACGGCGGAGGCCGGCGTCGACCGTGAGCGCCGCGGTCGTACGGTCGGCCGGCACGGGGGACTCGCCCGCGAACACGATCGGGAGATTCCCCCTAAGCCTGCGCAGACGCAAGCGGCGGCGCACCTCCGGGTCGGGGGAGCCGAACGGCCCGAAGCCGTCGCTCGCGCTCTCGTGGTGGGCGAAACGGTTCTCCTCAAGCGGCCACCCGACGTGAATCTTCCCGACGTTCTCGACGCGCCAACCCGCGTCCGAGAAGCGAGGATAGAGTGAGTTCGCGGCCTCGCCCTCGATCGCGAAGGTGGAGTTGTCCATGCAGCCGTTCACGCGGGGGTACCGCCCGGTGGCGAGCGCCGTACGCGAGGGCATGCAGACGGGGCAACAGCCGCTCACCCGGGGGAAGACGACCGACCGCTCGGCGAGCCGATCCAGGTTCGGGGTCTTCACATGCGGGTGACCCATCGCCCCGAACACGTCGCCGCGCATCTCGTCGCAGAAGAGCATCAAGATGTTCATGGGCGGGAGTTTCGGAAGCGAGCGCACGGGCACCTCGGCGAGGTCGACCCGAGGAGTCGGCGAAAAGATGGGAATGCGCCCCTCCACTCCTCCGTCTCCGATGGCGTAGGACGCAACCAGACATCACCAAGCCGAAGGAGGCTGAGGAAGATGACAAAGACTCTCACGCGCACGATCACGGTAGCTGGCGTTCTCGCGCTGCTCGCCACCGGCGCTTTCGCTCAGGGCTGGGGACGCGGCCAGGGCTGGCGCGCCGGAGGGATCTGCCCCGGTGGTTACGCCGGCGGCTGGCAGGAGAAGCTGCAGTCCCTCGACAACCCCGACCTCGTCGCACGGATCACCGCGCTGCACAATGAGATCCGCGAGGCGCAGTGGAACCTCCGCGCCGCCGCGGCTCAGGGCGAGGACACCACGGCCCTGCAGGCTCGGGTCGACGCCCTCCGCGCTGACCTCAAGGCCGCGAACGAAGAGGCCGGCTTCTGCACCGGCGAGGGCCCCCGCGCCTACGGCCTGAACGGCAACCAGCGCTACGGCATGGGATACGGTCAGCGCTACGGCATGGGATACGGTCAGCGCAATGGCATGGGCTACGGTCAGCGCAATGGCATGGGCTACGGCCGAGGCTATGGGATGGGCAATGGTCGAGGCAATGGCCAGGGATACGGCCGCGGCAACGGCTACGGCTACGCCGGGAACTGCCCCTACGGCAACACCCCGGGGACGGGCATGGGCTATGGGCGCGGCTATGGCAACGGTTGGGGTCGGGCGTCCCAGTGGTAAAGGCCGGCTCTGACAAACGAGACAGGACGGGGACGGGGCGCGCGGCCGAAACGCCGCGGCCCCGTCCGTGTCTGTTTGCGGGTGGGCAGCCCGCGTATGGGCTCCGGGAGGGGGCGCGCCTCGCGCACGGAACGTACGGGCGTGGCAGGGCGGCCTGTGAGGAGTTTCGAGGCATGTCGGAAGTGCATGCAGGCAGACGGCCGGTTGTCTCGGCGTCCATTCTGGGCTGCGATCTCGGCAGGGCCGCCGAAGAGGCGCGCTCGGCCGTGGTTGCGGGCGCCGAGGTCATTCACGCGGACGTCATGGACGGCCATTTCGTCCCCAACCTCTCCTTCGGCCCGGACCTGATCGCGCGCGTCGCGGAGACCTGCGGAGCGCCGGTCACGGCTCACCTGATGGTCGAGCGGCCGGAGCGGCTCCTGCACGTCTTCCTGGATGCGGGAGTCCAGCGCCTTCTGGTGCATCCGGAGGCGACCCCGCACATCCGCCGCGCCATCGACATGATCCGCGAGGCGGGAGTGTCGCCGGGCGTCTCGCTGAACCCCGGCACTCCCGTCCAGGCGGCCGAAGCGCTCTATCCCCACATCGACGAGGTGCTCATCATGACCGTCAACCCCGGCTGGGGCGGTCAAGCGATGATGCCCGAGCAGCTCGATAAGGTCCGCGCGCTGCATGCCCGCGTGACGAGCGGCGAGTTCCCCGAGCTGGACCTGTCGGTCGACGGAGGCGTGTCGCCGACCACGGCGCGCATCGTGCTCGACGCCGGCGCGAACGTCCTCGTCGCCGGGACGGCGCTCTTCCGCGCGTCGGATCGCGCCGCCGCGATCCGCGCCATGCTCGGACAAACAGGGTAGGCGCTCCGCGTCGGTCCGCGTCGGCCTTCCGGAAGGAACGCCGCCCCGCTCCGAGAAGGCAGGTTCGCCGCAGACGGCGGCTCGTGATGGGGTATCATGCGGGTCGAAGGGGCAGTGCGGACCGCGGCCCACCGGGTCGCGGGGCGAAGAGAGGGAGACCATGCGCAATCCGAGTCGTCGCGATTTCCTCAGAAGAGCCGGCGCCCTGGCGGGCTCCGCCGGCGTCGGTGGAGCGTTCCTGGCGGGATGCACCCGCAAGTCGGTCACCTCAAGCGCCCCGCCGCCGCCCTCCTCCGGACCGGCCAAGGTCGCGGCCGACGAGGAGCCCGGCAAGATGACCGCGTTGGAGGGCTCCGGCGAGCCTGCGGCGCCTCCGGCCGGCGTGAAGGTCGCGAGGACCGACGCAGGCGGCTCGCCGCTTGTCTGCGCCCGCGGCGGGGAGTCCCCCGGCGCCCTCGTGCGCGCCGCGATCGAGCAGCTTGGCGGCATGGCCGCGTTCGTCAAGGCCGGGCAGAAGGTCTGCCTGAAGCCGAACGCGAGCTGGGATCGCACTCCGAAGACCGGCGCGAACACCGATCCGGAGCTTCTCGCGGAGGTCGCGAAGATGTGCAAGGAGGCGGGCGCGAAGGAAGTCGTGGCCGTCGACTACACGCTGGCCTCCGAGCCGCTGGTTTTCAATGAACTCGGGTCAGCCATGGAGAGCGCGGGCGGCGCGTTCGTCGAGCTTCGCGGGTCGGATGAGGCGATGTTCGAGGTCCTGCCGTATGTGGCCGGCCTCCAGGCGCTCCCGAAGTTCCTGCCTGAGGAGAAGGCCGCCTTCGACGCGCTCCAGGCCGATGTGATCATCAACATCCCCGTCCTCAAGACGCACAGCGCGACGGGCCTCTCGCTCGGCATGAAGAATCTCATGGGCCTGACGTACAACCGCGGGCAGTACCATGGCCAGGCGGGCGACGAGTCCACGGGCTCGCCGATGCTCGACCTCGCCATCGCCGATCTGGGCATGCTCTTCAAGCCGAAGATCGCGCTCACCATCGTGGACGCGTGCTACGTCATGCGGAGCGAGGGCGGACCGCGCGGCCGGGACGAGGAGGACGGCGATCCCATGTTCCACGTCCTTGCGGGAACCGACATCGTCGCCTGCGACGCGCAGGCCGCGATGCTCTTCGGCTTCTCGCAGTCGGAGCTGGCCGCCAAGGTCCCCGCGATCACCGCCGCCGCGAACGCGGGCGTCGGATCGCTCGGGCCCGCCGATACGTCGTGGATCCAGGCCTAGACCGTAGGAAGCACCCGAACTCGAGGGAGGAATGAAGCCGCGCCCCGGGCGCGGCTTCGCCACGTATGCGCATACCCCTGGGAAAGAACCGGCGCCTGACGACCCGCGGCGTGCGTCGCGGCGTTCAGCTTGCCTTCTTCGCCCTCTTCATCGCCCTCTTCCTTGGCACGACGTCCGGCTTCCCGGTCCTGGGGGGCGTTCCGTCCGATCTGTTCCTGCGCACAAGCCCATTGCTCGCCGCGGCGACCATGCTCGCTTCGCGCACGCTCATCTGGACGGTGCTCCTTCCGGCCGCGATCGCGCTGGCTCTCACGTTGCTCTTCGGGCGGGTCTACTGCGGCTGGTTCTGCCCCATGGGGACCCTCATCGACATCGTTGAGCGCACGGTCTTCCGGAAGCGCCATCCAAGGCCGTGGCCCCAAGAGCGGAGCGACCGCTGGCGCGCCGTGAAGTACGTGCTGCTCGTGGTCATCCTCGCGTCGGCGCTCTTCACCTACCAGCCGCTCCTCCTGCTCGACCCGATCAGTCTGGTTCATCGCTCGGCGACGGTCGCCGTTCACGCGCCGTTGGAGACGGTCTACAAAGACGCGCAGGGCGCCCTGTACCGGCCGCTTCTGAAGCGCGGCGTGCGGCTGCAAGTCCCGGGCGATCGGCGCATGGCGGAGAACGGGGCGCTTGCTCTTGCGATGCTTGCGACCGTCCTGGGCCTCTCGGCGGTGCAGAGACGCTTCTGGTGCCGGTACCTGTGTCCGCTCGGGGGGCTGCTCGCGCTCGCGTCTCGGGCGCCGCTCCTCCGGCGGCGAGTGACGGACGCCTGCACGCACTGCCTGCGCTGCGAGCGGCAGTGCAAGATGGGCTGCATCGAGGAGCGGGGCGCCGGGTATCGCGTCCGCGAGTGTCTGCAGTGCTACGAGTGCGAGGTCTGCTGCCCCACCGGGGCGGTCTCCTTCCCGCTCGCCCACGCCTTCGCCGAGACCAAGGCCGGCATGAACCGCGCGAGCCAGCTCTCGCGCAGGAGGCTCGTTTTCGGGGCCGCGGCGGGCGCCGGATGGTACGTCACCCAGAAGGCCTCCACCGCGGGCCGGATGGGCGCGAAGCATGAGGCCTGGAAGAACCCGCTCCTGATCCGCCCGCCGGGGGCGCTTCCCGAGAAGGAGTTCCTGGAGGTCTGCGCCCGCTGCGAGGAATGCGTGAAGGTCTGCCCCACGAACACGCTTCAGCCGGCGCTGTTCGAGGCGGGGCTCGAGGGCGTGTTCACACCGATCGTCGTGCCCCGCATCGGGGAGTGTCGCGAGAAGTGCGCGCTTTGCTCGGAGGTCTGTCCCACCGGCGCGATCCAGCCGTTCTTCCCCGAAGAGAAGAACCCTCGCCTCACCGCGGAGCCCCTCATCATCGGGGTCGCGACGATCGATCGGGACATCTGTCGGGCCTGGTACAAGAACCAGAAGTGCAGCGTTTGCGATGAGCAGTGCCCGTACGACGCCATCGCATCTCCCGTCGTCGATGGAATGCAGCGGCCGTTTGTCGTCGAACAGCTTTGTGTGGGATGCGGCGCGTGCGAGCGGGAGTGCCCGGTGCAGCCGGAGGCGGCGATCCGGGTAACGAACCGAAACGAGCAGCGCCGGAAGCTCGTGAGACCCGGATCGGCCGGCGACGGCTTCCATCCGGCTTCACCGGAGGGCAGGCAGCCAAAGCACCTGGGCGCGCGGAACGACGTCTCGGCGGATGAGGCCTGGCGAACCACGACGGCGCAGTTCCAGCCCGGGCGCGAGACGCCGACCGAAGCGCGACCGGCGTCGGAGGCGCCCGCCCCCGCCGAGCCCGCGGGAGGCGGGGGCGGAGGCCCCGGGCAGGGCGAAGGGCACGGGCATGGCGGAGGTGCGCGCGGCGCGGGGGCCGGACAGGGCAGACTTCGACGTCGCGGGGGCGTTTAGCGGATGAC
>CAZCER010000151.1:0-9311 GCA_964497385.1 uncultured Armatimonadia bacterium
GTACACCGTCCGAGGCAAGCTGACGGTGGACGGCGACGGCGCCGCGGGGCTCGTGATGCTCTCGGACGCCGGCGGCGACGCCTGCTACGCGGTTCTGCTGCAGGTGGGTGGGAAGCGCGTCCGGACCATCCGATTGCCGTACCCCGGCGAGGACCTGACGAGCGACCCGTGCGAGGTCGCTCGCGGCAAGGTCCATGACATCGAGGCGCGCGTCGAGGTGGATGACGAGCGGCTGTGCATCACGACGCGGGTGGATGGGGTGCAGGTCGCGCGGTACGTAGCGTCGGAGATCCATGCGGGCGGAGGCCATGTCGGCGTGATCGCGAACGGCGCGCGAGCCGTCGTCTCCGATCTGGAGGTCCTCGACGCGGAGGGGCGGATCGTCCAGCGCGTGACGACGCTTCCGTCCGACGGGGCGGCGCCGCAGTGCGGGCAACTGGAGGTTGCCTGGGAAGCTGACTCGCTGCTTCTGTCCGGCACGCTGCCTGAGTCGGGGCGAGGACTCGGGGCGGCGGCGTCGTTTCGGCATCATGTGGACAAGGCGACGGAGATCTCGCTTCCTCACGCCGCGCCCGAAGGCGGCTACGTGATGGGCGACCACGTCTTCCGCTCGCCCGCCATCGTGCTCGCGAACGACAAGAGCGCGCTCGCGGTGATCGTCGATGTGGACGACGTGGCTCGCGTTCACAGAAACGGCGTGCGCGTGTGGCTCGACTACGATCACCAAGACCAAACGGTCACCCTTTGCTGCGGACGCTACGTGCTCGCGGACCAACATGTGCTCTTCTGGCCCAATGAGATGGACTACGCCGGCCAGGAGGTGTTCGCGCGCCTGCACATCGTCGCGAGCGACGCCCCGGAGGACCTGAAAGATCCGTACGGCATGGCCGGTCGCTGGATGTGGGAGCGGTGGGGTCGTCCGATTCACGAGACGGGCGGCTCCCAACGAGCGTCCTTCGAGGCCTACATGCGGCACATCACGCGATGGGCCTTCGCGCCGGAACCCGAGGGCTGGGGCGACACGGTCTGGCAGGAGTTCGCGGTCGGCGACCGGCAGTGCGGCGCGCCGGCGTTCATCGTGGACGTGGCGCAACACATGTCCATCCCGTACGCCGACCGGCGCTGGCGCGAGCAGCGCTCGGTGTGGAACCAGGCTTGGTTCTCGACGCAACGGTGCGCGAACGGGCTGTTCCGGCTCGCGCGGCAAACCGGTGACGCCGAACTGGAGCGGCGGGCCCGGCTGATGACGCAAGTCGCTCTCGCGGCCCCCCAGACCAACGGCCTCTTCCCCGCCGTGTATTCCGCGGGCGGCGGGCGCTACAGCCTCTACAGCGAGACGCCGGACTGGGACAACGGGTACTGGACCAACTCGAATCGTCGCCCTCGGGAGGCGTCCTCGAACGCGTGTCACATCCTTGACGCCGCGTTTACCTGCCGGCTCCTCCTTGAGTGGTACGAGTTGACGGGCGACAAAGAGGCCGTTGCCTACATCCGGCCCTTCGCCGACCGCCTGGTGAGGCTCCAGGCCTCGAGCGGCGCGTATCCGGGCTGGGTAGAACCGAGCGGCGACGTCTGTCCCGTGCTCGCCGAGGGCCCCGAGACGGCGATGGGGGCGGCGCTCCTGCTCGAGTTGTGCGAGTCCGGGGTCTTCACTGACCGGGAGCCCAAGTATGAGGCCTCGGCCCTGCGCGCGCTCCGCTACCTTGCCGAGGGCCCGGTCGCCGAGGGCCGCTGGGAGGACTTCGAGACCTACTTCTCCTGCAGCTCGTGGGGCCGCGACCGCGTTGGTCAGCGGATCGAGCGGAACGGCATCCACAAGCGAAACACCTTCTCGCCCTACTGGTGCGCGGAGGCCTTCCTCGTTGCGTATGAGCGCTTCGGCGACGCGGAGCATCTGGCTCTCGGGCGTCGTTGCCTCGACGAACTCTCGCTCTTCCAGCAGGTGTGGGATCCTCCGTTCATCCCGACCCTCGGCCATGGCGGCTTCGGAGTCATGAACGGCGACGGCGAATGGAACGACGCGCGTCAGAGCCTCTTCGCGCCCCTCTACCTCGAGTATTACAAGGTCACAGGCAATGCTGAGTACTTCGAGCGCGGCGTCGCCGCGCTGAGGGCGTCGTTTATCATGCTGTACTGCCCTGAGAACGAGGCCGTGGCGCGCGAGTATGAGCGGCGCCACCCCATGTTCGGGCCTGAGAGCTACGGCTTCATGATGGAAAACGTGGCGCACGGCGGGCCGGGCGCGGAGCCCATCGGCCCTTTCACCATCTTCTCGTGGGGAAACGGCGCCGCACTCGAGGCCGCAGCCAAGTGTCATGACCTCGTGGGCGACGTGTTCGTGGACGTCGAGCGCTCCAGAGCGTTCGGAGTCGATGGCTGCACCGCCGAGGTCGCGGCGGGCGCGGTGGCGATCCGTGACTTCGTTGGCTCGGAGAGCCTCACGGTTGTCTACTCCAACGGCGCGCGCCGGGAGGTCTCGGTTTCGGCTGGAGCGGCGACCGCGCCTCTCCAGCCTTGATGAGAGAGTAGGGAGACGGCTGCATGGGGCGAGCGGTTCGAGTTGCTCCGGTTCTTTGCGCGCTTCTGCTTGGTGGTGCGGCGGAGGCGCAGGAGCGCGAGCTGCTCGCCAACGGCGGCTTTGAGGAAGGCCTTGCCGGCTGGGGCGTCGCGAACGATTGGTACATCGCCGACGGCGACGGTCTGAGCGAGGCGTCCGAGTCGGCTGACGGAGCGCACGGCGGGGCCTCCGGCCTCGAACTCACCGGCGCGAACAACCGCGGCATCGCCATCCAGACGCTCCGTGTCAGCCCTGACCTGTATCGCGTGTCGGGATGGCTCCGCTGCGAGGGCCTCGACGAGGCACAGGCGGTCCTTCAGGTTGAGTGGAAGGGCGAGGGCGACGCGTACCTCGGGGCCGCTTTCGTCGGCTCGGTCACGGGCGCGACCGGCTGGACGCGCGTCGAGGCCTTCATCGAGGCCCCCTACGAGGCGCTCACGATGCTCGTCGAGCTGCTGACCACGGCGCCGAACTCCGGTCGAGCGTGGTTTGACGACATCTCCGTCACCGACCCCATGAGCGATCCCGCCCCCCCTCCCGCCGTCGTCTGCACGGCCTCCGCGCCGGATGAACAGGAAGGCGCCGTGCTGCTTGACTGGGGCGCCTACGCCCCGCCCGGCGATGTCGCCGGGTACGACGTCTACGTGTCCAGAGAGCCTCTCCGCGCCGGGGCGCTCCCAGCGCCCGTCCGAACGGAGACCCATCTCGCCCGCCAGAGCCTCGTCACCGGCCTGGAGGTGGGAGTTGCGTACCACGCCGCCGTCGCGCCGTTCGATCAAGAGGGCAACCGCCCAGCCGAGGTGAAAGCCGTGACCGTGCGTACAGAGGACCGCAGAGCGCCCGCGCCGGTGAGTCCAGCGGTTGAGCCGCTCATCGCGCCGACTCCGTCCGTTCTTGCGCGGTGGAGTCTCGACCCGTTCGAGAACGCACCCGCCGCCACGTCCGTGCTCTGGCGCGTGGCCGGCGACGAGCAAACGCACGCCCTCAGCGCGGACGGGGCCGGCCGACTTCCACTGACGGGCCTGCCCGGGTCCGCGGCGGTCGAGGTCGCCGTGGTGTGCCAGGACGCGCACGGGAACGCGTCGGAGCCCATCTGGACGGCCTGCGCGACGCCTCCGGTGGGTGCGGACGAGGGGCTCCGAGTGGCAACCTCGGAGGGGGCGCCGATAGGCGGAGCGGAGATCTTGGCCTTTCCCGCTGACGGGCGGGGAGCCGGAGCGCCGATGAGCGACGACGCCCCGCCCGGCGTCTACCGCCTGGTGGCGCGGGCGGAGGGCTGGACGCCCTCCCG
This sequence comes from uncultured Armatimonadia bacterium, assembly GCA_964497385.1. Taxonomy (GTDB): domain Bacteria; phylum Armatimonadota; class Zipacnadia; order UBA1398; family UBA1398; genus CAZCER01. The sequence continues at coordinate 3,849 of CAZCER010000151.1, forward strand.
CCCCGTGTGCGCGCTCCTGGGTGAGGGCGAGGTGAACCATCGCTTCGTGCTCTCGCCCGAGGGCGCGGGCGGCGTGCGCGTCTGGGCGACGAGCGCGCTGGACAAAGTGTTTCGAGATGACGCGCCGCCGGCGGAGCCAGGCTCTGTCGACCTTCTGTCGACTCGCGGTGAGTCGGAGACCGCTCAGGTCGTGATCCGCTGTGAAGAGGACCTTGGCCCGGTGAGCGTCTGGGCCGACGCCCTGGTGCATGAGGACGGTGAGGCGACGATCCCGGCTTCGGCGGTGAGGGCCAGCTTCGTGGGCTACGTGACCGTCGCGAAGAACTCAAGCGCAACGCCTGTCGAACTCCTCGAGCGAGCCGCGCCGGCTGACTTTCCCGACGAACTCCTGGACGTGGAGTCTCTGGTCGTCTCCGCCGGGCAGTGCCAGCCCGTCCTGTTGCGCATCGACACGCCCCGCGACGCCGAGCCGGGGGTGTACCGCGGGACCGTCTGGGTGAGCACGGAGGCGGGCAGCTACCCGGTCGAGGTTCGCCACGAGGTGCTCCACGCGCGCTTCCCCGAGCGCACGCGTCTGCTGGTCACGAACTGGTTCAGCACAACGGCGATTGCCGAGCAGCATGGTGTGGAGATGTGGTCGGAGGCGTACTGGCGAGTTCTGCGCGCCTACGCCGACATGATGGCCGCCCACCACCAGAACATCGCCTGGGCCGCGCTCGACCTGGTGCAGGTCTACGAGGAGCCGGACGGCTCCTTCACGTACGACTTCTCTCGCTTCGACCGCTGGGTGGAGCTGTTCGACGAGGCGGGAGTCGGCGCGCGCATCGAACTCGGACACTACGGCGGGCGCACGACCGGGGAGTGGGAGTGCCCGACATTCACATGCCCGCCCAGGCCCGCCACGCGCCGGAGCGACGGAGACGCAACCACCGTGCCGAACGCTCTGTTCGCGCGCGCCCTGCAGGAGCACCTGCGCGAGAAGGGCTGGCTCGAGCGCTCGATGCAGCACATCGCGGATGAGCCCATCCCGGTGAACGAGGACTCATGGCGGGAGCGGTCTCGGGAGATCCACGCCGCCGCGCCCGACCTCAGGCGGATCGACGCCGTGCACGTGACGGACCTCGATGGCGACCTCGAGGTGTGGGTGCCGCAGCTCAACTTCTTCGACGACGCGCGCGAGGCGCTCGCCGAGAAGCAGGAGAGCGGTACGGCCGAGGTGTGGTTCTACATCGCGTGGGTGCCGCAGGGGAAGTATCCGAACCGCCTCATCGACATGCAGACCATCCGCACGCGCATCACGCACTGGATGAACTACCTGTACGATGCGCCCGGGTATCTTCACTGGGGATGGAACTGGTGGAACATCGACTTCGGCCACTTCGCCCCGGGTGACGAGTGGATCATCTGGCCGTCGGCCGGCCTCCCGCACAGCTCTCTGAGATACGAGGCCCAGCGTGAGGGCATAGAGGACCACGAGCACCTCTGCCTGTTGGAGGACCTCCTCGGTGAGGCGGGCGACGCCGACCCGTCGGCGCGGAGCCGCGAACTCGGCGGGCGCCTGGTGCGGAGCATCACCGACTATGAGATGGACCCCGAGCGCTTTGAGAGCGTCCGCAGAGAACTCCTACGGGAAGTCGACGCCGCGTGGACCCGGTCCGGGCGCGAGTGAGCCCTACTCGGCGGCCGCCTCCGGCGCCGTCTCCTCTTCAGCCGCGGCCGCGCGGTCGGCGTCCGCTTGGGCGAGCATGGGAGTCACGATCGCGGTCCAGAGGGCGTAGCCGTCGGCGTTCAGGTGCAGGCCGTCTTCGCGCAGGAGGTCCGCGCGGGGCTCGCCGTTCTCATCGAGCATCGGGGTCCAGATGTCGGCGTAGAAGAGCCGCTCATCCTCACCGATGACCTGGCGGATGAGGTCGTTCGCGATGGACATGGGCTCACGGAACTCCCAGCGACTGACGCTGGGCTTGATGCAGACATAGATGATGCGTGTCTCGGGGAGCGCCTCGTGGACCTTCTCCACGATCCGCACGAAGTCATCCCGGACCGATTCCGGCTCGACGCCGGCGGGGATGTCGTTGTCTCCCTCGTAGAGGACGATCGTGCGCGGAGCGTAGGGAAGAATGATGCGATCCGCGTAGTACAGGCACTCGGACATCATGGACCCGCCGAAGCCGCGGTTGAGGGTCACGTAGCCCGGGAACAGATCCCCAGTGTTCCATCCGACGATGCTCGAACTCCCCACGAACAGGATCTCCCCCGTGGGCGAGGGCGTCTCGGCGTCCTTGGCTTCGAACTCCGCGATCTTCTCTTCCCAACGGGTAGGGTCGGGCGGGTCGGCGAAGGCGAGGCCGATCGTCAGACACGAAACGGCAACGGACAACACCAGCACGGTCTTCACGGGTACACGTCCCCTTAGGTTGTCGGAGTTGCTGAGATTGTAGGCCGGCCGAGGCCGCTGGGGCAACCACAAGACGGCCCGATGGCGCGCAACGCTCCCTGTCCTACGGCCTCGCCGACCCTCGGTTCGCGCGGTCGGCGACCATGGCGAGGATCTGGTCATCAAGGCGCGTGCGGGCGAGGAGGGAGGCGCCGCGGACGCCGAGAAACGGCATGGTGGGAGTGGGATCGTCCTTGCGCTCGGCCGGCCTGGGCGGCACGGGGTCGCCCTGCCGCCGGCGCCCCGGGCGCCCACCCGTTGTGAGCGCGTCGCGCCTCCTATACACTGACCGAAACGCGTTGGATGGCGTCTCGGAGAGCACGGGAGTGAGGAAACCATGCATGTCTCCGCGATCGTTCCGGCGTTCCACGAGGCCGAGAGGATCGGCTCGGTGTTGCAGCCGCTCACACGGGCCCCGTCGGTGACGGAGGTGGTCGTGGTGGACGACGGCTCCGGTGACGACACGGCGGAGGTCGCCCTCGGGTGCGGCGCGCGTGTCCTTAGGCTAAGCCCGAACCAGGGCAAGGCGTCCGCGCTGGACCACGGGGTGCGCGCGGCCAGAGGAGACGTGCTGCTTTTCATGGACGCGGACCTCCTCGGTCTCAGCCCCGCCCATGTGGAGGGTTTGATTGACGTCTACAGACGGCGAGGGCCAGGCGTGATGGTGGTGGGGGTGATGCGGGAGGGGCGCGTACGCACCGACTTAGCCCAATGGCTCGCTCCTTGCCTGTCGGGACAGCGTGTGCTCGAGCGCGCCCTTTGGGAGCGCATGCCCCCCGCGGAACCTCTCGGGTTCGGCGTGGAGGTCGTTCTGACGCGGTTGGCTCGGAGCGTCGGTCAGAGGGTGGTTCGGGCGCCGCTTGAGGGCGTGACCCAGGTCACGAAAGAGGAGAAACTGGGCAAGAGCAAGGGGGCGCTCGCTCGGTTGCGAATGTACGGCCACATCGTGAAGCACCTCGCGGTTGCCCACTAGTCGGACAGGGCGCCCAGCCACGGAAGCGGGAACGATCGATGACGGCATTCGCTCATGAAGCGCCGGACTGGCGCGAGTACCGCATGGACTACAAGAACCCCCACCAGGCAGTCGAGCCCGAGCCGCGGGAGACGCATGTGGTGGGTGAAGCCCTGGAGGCGCTCGCGGGCGTGGGCGCCCTGCCGCACACGGAGTATGACAACGCCCGGTTTCTCGCGCATCGCGCCGCGGTGGCGGAGCGGTTCGAGATCCCGTGGACGGCGATCACGCCGCGCATGCAGCGCCTGCTGTACGCCCTGAACGCGATCCGCCGGCCCCAAGTGATGATCGCGGCCGGCGTGTTCTGCGGGAACACGTTCATCTCGAACGCCGGCGCGGCGGTGGGCCCCGGGGCCTGCTATCACGCGAGGGAACTGCTGGGCGTCGAAATCGCGCCGGCGGAGGCGGAGAGAGCGGAGCGGAACGTCCGCGCCGTCGATCCGACCGGCGTGGCCCGCATCGTCGCGGCCGACGCCCGCGACGTGGTGGGAGAGCATCCGGGCCCGATCGACGTGCTCTATCTCGACGCCGACGGCACGGACGAGCGGGGCAAGGGCGTGTACCTGGACATCCTCGAGGCGGCGGACGGCAAGCTCGCGGACGGCGCGCTCGTGCTGGCGCACAACAGCGTGAACTGCGCGGAGCGGCTTCAGCACTATCTTCGGTACGTCCGTGAGAGCGGCGCGATGCGAGCGAGCGTGAACGTCGTCATCGACTGTGAGGGTTTGGAGGTCTCGGTGGCGGCTGCGCCCTAGGCCCCGACGGGCTGCGCGAGCTTGTCGAGGAACGCGGCCATGTGGCGCGCGAACTCCTCGGGCTTCTCGAGCATGGGGGCGTGCCCGCAGTTGTCGATGAGCACGAGTTCGGAGCCGCGGATGCCTTGGTGGAACTCGTCCGCGACTTCGAGCGGGGTGATCTTGTCCTGCTTCCCCCAGATCAGGAGAGTCGGGACGCCGATCTCGGGGAGGTGCTCTCCCATGTGTGAGCACTTCGCCGATTTCGCCGCGCGAATGACGCGCAGCTTCATGTCGCGGCTCGCAAGGATCTCGATGGCCTGCTCGATCATGCCGGGCTCGATCTTCGAGTCATCGTAGAAGACCTCGGCGGCGATCCGGTCACGGATCCAGTCATCGCCGGGTCGGACGGGGACCTTGGCGTCGAACCCGCGCTCGAAGAGACCGGAAGAGCCCGTGAGCACCAGGGCCCGGACTCGCTCCGGGGCCTTGAGCGCCAGGTCGAGCGCGAGGTGGCCGCCCAGGCTGTTACCGACGAAGATGGCCTTGGATATGCCGGCCCAGTCGAGATAGGCGAGAACGTGGCGCACGAGACCGTCAATCGAGCACTCCTCAAGCGGCACCGTGAAGAGGGGCAGGTCGAGAACGACGACACGGTAGCGGTCCGCCAGATGCCGCAGTTGCGCAAGCCAGTTGTCCGGAGAGCCGAAGATGCCGTGGAGCATGATGATCGGCTCTCCCTCGCCTTCCTCAAGACGGGGGAAAGGCTCTGCGAGCAAACTGGACATCCATGCACTCCCTACGGTAGTGGGATGCGACCGCCACAGGAGCCCGGTCGGCGCCGAGGAGGCCCTAACGCCCTCGACGATCGGCCACGCGATAGGTTTCAGCCGTCCAAGCTGTACCGCCATGCCGAGTATAGCTAAGGCGCTGAGCCACGGTCAAACGATACGGGCGGCTCGTCCGACGTCACGGAGGTCGCCAAGGCGGGCCGTGACCGGCTTCAGGACGATCGTGAACGCGGCGCGGTGCGGCTGGAGGGTGTACTCCGGCCTGGGAACCGGCCCGCAACTCGCGTTCCCGAGCCCCATCTGGGCGTGATCGACGCAGAGGGTCACGAAGTCGCGAGGCGTGAGATCGCCGAGATGGCCCGCACGGTCGAGGTCCTCCGGCGTGTGTCGGAGCGCGGAGAACGCCATCGGGCGCGGGAACGCGACCATCAGCCCGGCGCCGTCCGCGTCCCGCAGAGCGACCCATCGCGCGTCCTGACGCGCCCCGCTCTC
>CAZCER010000152.1:0-9308 GCA_964497385.1 uncultured Armatimonadia bacterium
CGTCGACCCCGGCGAAGGCCCCTCGCCCACCGGACTTCACATCGTCGAGTCGGGCAAGCGGACGCCCGTCACGTCGGTGGAGCCAGCCGGGCCTTGGACGCTCATGCTCGTGCTCGACAACGGCCCCGCGGCCCGCGCGCGCGAGCCGGACGTCCGCGAACGGATCGCGCGACTCGCGGCGCGCCTGCCCTCCGGCGCGCGCGTGGGCGCGGTGGTTGCGGGCGACTCCCTGCGGGTGCTTCCCCCCACCCTGAACTGGGAGGAGCGCGTTCAGGAAGGGCTGACGCTGTCGTGTTCGCGGACCCGACTGCTCGACGGCCTCGTCCTTGCGGCGCATGAGCTTCAGGGGAGGAAGGGCCCGCGCGGCGTTGCGGTGATCCGTGCGGGGGCGGACGGCGCGTCGCAGGTGGACCCGGAGTGCGCCCGTCTTTGGGCCGCGAAGGCGGGGGCGCCGATCTGGGACATCGCCGTCTCCGGTGAGCCCGATCCGGCCATCACAGCGATTGAGTCGGCCTCGGGAGCGCATGCGCTGGCCGCATCGGGCGATGCGGCGTCCGGAGACGCCCTCGACTCCCTTGTGCGCATGCTCACGCGTTCGCTCCGCGTCACGTACGAGTCCACGGCGCCCGCGACGGGCCGATGGGTGGAGGTGGAACTGCCGGGAGCCGCCGCCGGACAGCCTCCTCTGAGGGGCGGCTATCTCTGCCCTCCCGGGGCGCACGCCGTCGAGATCGCGCCCAGGGTTCGTTGCCCTCTCCCGCTGGAGGCCCTGCCTGTGCTGTTCTACGACGAACGGGGACGGGACTTCCACGCGTGGACGCTCGCGGGCCGGGCCGTGCGCCTTCCGGCGGGTCGTCACCGCTGCGTGGTCGCCACGCGTCCGCGAGTGGAGCGCGTCATCGAGGTCGGCGAGGAGGCGTCCCAGCCGGTGGTCGCCGCGCTCGGCGCCCTGACGGTCACGCTCCCGTCGTCCCTCGCGCGCGAGGTCGACTACCGTGTGACCTCGGAGCGCACGCACGCGCCGGTCGGGGTCGCTCGCTCCGGAGAGCCGACGCCTCTGCCTCCCGGCTCGTACGGCGTGCAGCTTCTGGACGCGGCCACATTCCAGCGCGCGGCGATCGGAGTGGCCGCGGGGCGGCGCGTGAACCTCGATCTCTCCGATTGGGCGGCCGTCACCGTGGAGCTTGACGACGCCCGCGGTCAACCGGCCGCGTACGCAGTGGAGCTGGAGCGTGAAGGCGAAACCTATGCGGGAGTCACCAACTCCCCACTTCTGGTCCCGCCGGGCGAATGGACCGCGGTGGTGCAGACTCGGCCGGCGCTTGCGCTGGGGGCGGTGACAGCCGCGACGGGGGAGGCTCGCGCGCTTCGCCTGCCTTCGCTGGGCGCTCTACGGGTCGAGCTGATCGGTTCCGACGGCCAGCCGGCTAGAGAGGCGTGGGTCACGGGCCGAACGGAGGAGCCCGCCGGGGCGGCGAGCGGGGTGACGGGGGCGCCGACGGACCTTCCGCCGGGAGACTACGCCTTGCGGGTCCTGACGTCGCCTCCAACCATGTTCTCCGCCACGGTCCGCTCGGGCGAGGAGTCCGTGGCGTCCGCCGGTCGTCTGGCGGCCCTGACGCTCGGTCTCGAGGGCCATGACTCGGGCCCGCGCACGGTGAAGTACTCCCTCATCGACTCCGAGACTGGCGAGCGAATCGCGTCGGGCGTCACGGGGCGCCCGCTGGAGATCCGGCCGGGCGAGTACGATCTCGACGTATGGACGCATCCCCATCTGGTTGTGCGCGGCGTGACCGTAGCGGAGGGAGGCGACGCGCACATCGCGCTGGGCGCTCTGGGCGCCCTTGCGCTCGATGCTCCCCCGCAGGTGCGGATCGGCGCGTACAGGGAGTCGGACGAGGGCGAGACGCCCGCGGTGACGTTGGACGGCGGCGAGACGATCGAGGTGCTGCCGGGCGCGTATGAGACTCGCGCCCTGGAGCCGTCCGGCTTCGAGTATACTATGCGGATTGTCGTCGGCGGGGGCGAGGTCAGCCGGCTGCACATCGCGGCTGAGGACCTGCCCGACGCCTCGGAGGAGGACGCGAATCCGTGAGGTTCACCAAACTGCACGGCCTTGGCAACGACTTCGTCGTCGTGGACGCCCTGACCGATGCGGGCCTAGGCGCACAGGTGGAAGCGGAGGCGCCGCGCTTGTGCAACCGCTCGACCGGCGTCGGCTCCGACGGCGTGCTCATCGCCGCCCCCTCCTCCCGCGCGGACTTCGAGATGATCATGGTGAACCCGGACGGCACCCGTGGGATGTGCGGGAACGGTCTCCGGTGCTTCGCGCATTTTCTCAGGCTCACGGGCCGAACCGACGCCGACGTCATCACCGTAGACACGCCCAACGGCGTGACGACGGCGCGCCTTTTCCGGACGCAAGACCCCCTGATCGGCGACGTCGAAGTGGACATGGGCCCCCCGCGGCTGACGCGTGCGGAGATCCCCATGACGGGCGACCCGAGCGCGATGGTGGTGGATGAGACGCTCCTCGTCGGCGACCGAGCGCTCACGATCACGGCCGTATCCATGGGGAACCCCCACTGCGTGATCTTCGTGGACGATCCGTGGGCGGAGGACCTCGAAACGCTGGGGCCGGCCGTCGAGCGCCACGAGGCGTTCCCGAACCGCACGAACGTCCACGTTGTCCGTGTGGTCGACGCCGGAAGGCTCGCGCTGCGCGTCTGGGAGCGCGGCGCGGGCGTCACCCAGGCGTGTGGGACGGGCGCGTGCGCGGCCACGGTCGCTGGAGTCCTGAGCGGCCGTTCCGGCTCGGACGTCGTCGTGGAGATGCCGGGCGGCAACCTGAGCGTGCGCTGGCCGGCTCGAGACGCCCATGTGTTGATGCGCGGTCCGGCCGAGGTGGCCTTCACGGGCGAGATAGACCTGGGCTGAGCGCGCCTCTGACGCTCGCACCTTAACGAAAGCGCGCACCGCAACCATAGGGAACGTGGCGCGACTGTCGCGGCCGACGTTCCCTTCAGCACAGACGAAGCCCAAGCGAGTGACCTGGAGGGAACACCGTTGCAGCAGGCAGACAGACTCAGGAGCGTCCCGCCGTACCCGTTTGCGGAGATCGCGCGACTGAAGGAGCAGGCGGCGAAGGAGGGCTGGGACGTCATCGACTTCGGCATCGGCGACCCTGACATCCCGCCTCCCGGTTGCGTGCTGCGCGCGATGGAGGAGGCGCTCCATCAGCCGGAGCTGCACCAGTACGATGAGTCTTCGTGGGGTCTTGCGGAGTTCAGAGAGGCGGTGGCCCAATGGTTTGGGGAGCGATTCGGAGTCTCGCTTGATCCCGACGGCGGCGTCAAGGTCACCGTTGGCTCCAAGGAGGCCCTCGCCCACGCGGCGTGGGCGTTCTTGGACCCGGGAGACGTCAGCCTGATCCCCGATCCCGGCTACGGCGTGTACGCCGCGAACTCCCGCTTCGCGGGAGCCGAGGCGTATCCGATGCCGCTCGTGAGCGAGAACGGCTTTCTGCCGGATCTCGACGCGATCCCGGCGTCGGTTGCCAACCGGGCCAAGCTGCTGTTCCTGAACTACCCGAACAACCCGACCGGCAAGAGCGCGCCGCCGGAGTTCCTCCGGAAGGCCGTGGAGTTCGCGGAGAAGTACGACGTCCTCGTCTGCCACGACGCCGCGTACTCGGAGGTGTACTTCACCGACGCCCCGCCCCACTCGATCCTCGAGGCGGAGGGCGCCATGGAGCGTGCGGTGGAGTTCCACTCGTGCTCGAAGACCTACGGGATGACGGGATGGCGCATCGGCTGGGTGTGCGGCTCGAAGGGCGGGGTCGCCGGCGTCTCCAAGATGAAGTCGTTCATCGACTCCAACGTGCTTCCCGCCATTCAGAAGACGGCGGCGGCCGCCATGCGCGAAGGCGGAGGCCACGCGGAGACGATGCGGAACACGTACCGGAGCCGAGCGGAGACGCTCGTCGATGGGCTTCGATCGATCGGCTGGCCCGTCGACCCTCCGGATGGCACGCTCTTTGTGTGGGCTCCGACGCCCAAGGGCGTGACCTCGGCGGACCTCTCGGCGCGGCTTCTCGCCGAGGCGCATGTGGTCACGGTGCCGGGCTCGGCGTACGGCGCCTGCGGTGAGGGCTTCGTACGCTTCTCGCTTACGGTTCGCGCCGATGACGTGCGGGCGCGGATCGCCGAAGGCGTCGAGCGCATCGCGAAGCTGGGACTCACCTGGTAGCGTGTCTCCCCCAAAGGGGCGACTATGACGCAACAACACTTCGAATGGACGGACATACGGGCCGAGGAAGGTTTGGCCCGCGAGGCCGAGCGCGTCGTCATCATGGGGCTCGATCCCGGCGACGGCACGTTCGAGCGCACGTCGGTCGAGATGGAGGAACTCGCGCGGAACGCCTGGCTCGAGCCTGTCGCGCTGGTCTCGCAGAAGCTCGATCGCCCGCATCCGCGCACCTACCTAGGCAAGGGCAAGGTGGAGGAGGTGCGCGAACTCCTCGCCGAACTCGAGGCGACGGTCGTGGCCGCGAGCGACCCCCTTCGACCGGCCCAGCAGCGCTCCCTCGAAAAGCTCCTGGACGCGCCGGTCGTCGACCGGACCGAGGTCATCCTGGACATCTTCGCCCACCGGGCGCGCTCGCGGGAAGGGCGCATCCAGGTCGAACTCGCCCAGCTCGAGTACAGCCTGCCCCGCTTGGTGGGCCGAGGCGAGATGCTCTCCCGCGTCGGCGGCTCGGCCGGTTCGGGCGGGCGCGTCGGCGTGCGCGGCCCCGGTGAGACGCGGCTCGAGGTCGATCGGCGGCGCGCGCGGTCGCGCATCGCACGCCTGAAGCGCGACATCGCGGAGATCGCGCAACGCCGTGAGGTCGAGAGGCGCGGCGCCGAGACAGGCCCTTTCACCGTGGCGCTCGTGGGGTATACGAACGCCGGCAAGTCGACGCTCCTGAACCGCCTCACGGGCTCCGACGTGTACGTCGACGATCGTCTCTTCGCCACCCTCGACCCAACCCGTCGGGCCCTCCAACTCAGCGGCGGCAGGCGCATCGTGCTCGCGGACACCGTCGGGTTCATCGACCGACTCCCCACGACTCTGATCGCCGCGTTCTCGGCGACGCTCGAAGAGGCGCGGGACGCCAGTCTGCTGCTTCATGTCGTCGACGTGAGCGACCCGCAGTCGGTCGAGAAGATCACCAGCGTTCTCGACACGTTGGAGCAGATCGGCGCCCTGGACATTCCCGTTGTCACCGTCCTCAACAAGATGGACGCGGCCGGCTCTCCCGCGCCCGACCTTCCGATCGCCGATGGGGAGACGGTGGTTGCGGTCTCCGCCCTCACGGGCGAGGGCGCGGACGGCCTTGTTCGCTGCATCGAAGCGCACGCGGAGCGCCTCGACCGGCGGGTGACCGCTCTGGTCCCATTCAGTGAGATGACGCTCCTCTCCGAGATCCATCGGCGCGGGACGGTGCTGGAGGAGGAGTACACGGAGACGGGCGTCCGCATCGTGGCGAGGGCGCCGGACGACCTTATCGGGCGCCTGCGCGCCTTCGCGGAGACGTCTGACTGATCAGTTGGGCGCGGAGGAGGCGCTCGCGTCTCCTCCGCGCCCTATGCGGGCTTCCACCACTCGATGCGGTCGAAGCGGAAGCTCCGCCGCGCGCCCGCCGCGTCGCACCGGCCGATGAGGTAGGGCCGTCCGCGTTGGACGTGGTAGTACTCGACATCGACTCTGCGGGTCGAGACCTGCCCGGCGGAGTTCGTATAGGCAATCTCGACGCGCGACCCGCGCGGCGCCCGGTCCGGAAGCGAGGCGACGGCCTCGTCGCCGCCCCACGCGTCAAACCGAAAGGGCTCCAGCAGCGGCGACTCGGTGGCGAGCAGCTCGAACTCCCATGCCGCGCCGCCGGGGAGTCGTCCCATCATCGCCCAGAGAGCCCGTCCGGTGGCCTCGGCGTCGCCCTCCGATCGGTGCCGGTCGCCGATCGACACGCCCAGCTCGGCGCAGACCGCGTCGAGCGACTTCCGCTTCAGGCCCTTCAGGATCCGGGGCGCGAGTTCGCACGTGTCGATCACGGGCATTCGGGGAGCCAAGCCGCAGACGAAGAAGTCGCGCAAGAGGAACGGCGCGTCGAAGGGGGCGTGGTGGATGACGATGGGGTCCTCACCCAGAAACGCCACAAGCCGCGGCATGACCTCCTCGGTGGACGGGCGGTTCGCGACCATCTCGTCGGTGATGCCGTGCACCGCGACCGCATCGGCCGGGATGGGGATCGAGGGCCGGATCAGTTCGACGAAGCGGTCCGTCGGCTGACCGTTGAGAAAGGCGACGGCCCCGACCTCGACGATGTCCTCTTCGAGGGGCTCCAGTCCGGTGGTCTCGATGTCGACGGCGCAGTAGCGCGTGGGTCCCATCATGGCGGGCGTCCCTCTCAGATTGGGCGAACGGAAGCGCGGGAGTCGCGGACGACGCGATAGCCGCCGTTGTTGAGATGCGCGATCAGGGACCCGTCATCGGCGATGTCGAAGGAGCGCACGGCCCACTCCTCGCCCTCGAGCGAGACGAGCCCGCCGCGGCCCTTCAGGGCGTCCAACTCTCGCACCGCCTCGATCACGCGCGTCCGCACCGGGGTGCGGTGCGCGTCGAGCAGTCTTCCGAGCGAGGCGCAGAAACGGATCGCGAGCCCCTCGATGGTCACGTTGGGGTCGCCGCCGCACTCGTCCACACAGGTCGCGGGCGCGAACGCCCTATCGTCGCGCCCGTCGCGGCTGATGTCCGGCGCGGCGTGGACGTTCATGCCCACCCCGATCGTGACCAGGCGCGCCTGCATCCGACGCGTCGTGGACTCCACGAGGACGCCCGCCAGCTTGCGGTCTCTCACCCACACGTCGTTCGGCCACTTCACCCGCGCGTCGACGCCGACCGAGCGCGCCGCTTCGGCGGCGGCCGCGGCGGCCGCAAGGGACACGAACGGCAGTTCCGGCGCTCCCATGGACGGGGGCTTCCAGGCAAGCGAGGCGAGCAGGCACGCGCCGGGTTCGTCGCTCCAGCGCGCGCTGCGGCGTCCCCGGCCCTGCGTCTGCGTCCGCGCGAGGACGAGAACGCCGTCAGAGACGTCGGCCTCGGCGGCCTCGCGGGCGAGATCGTTCGTGGACGGGCAGGCTTCGACGCGGATCAGACCCGACGCCACGCCGGTGGCTCTGAGTCGCGAGAGGAACGCGCGTTCGGCGGGAGTCGAGGGGGCCGCGTGACGATAGACTCTCATGACGCCTCCGAAGGATGCAGGATGAAGGTCGTGACTTCCGGCGGGCAGAGGATGCGAATGGGCAAGAGGCTGCATCCGATCCCGCGCGAGACATAGTACACCGTCCGTGCGACCTGGAAAGGCCCCGCCGCCATGCGGCGCCCACAGCCCCGGGTCCGCAGCCGGGCGGTGAGGGCTCCAATGCCGGGGAAGCGAATCTGCCCCCCATGGGTGTGGCCCACGATGGCGAGCGAAACGCCGGCTTCGGCGGCGGTGAAGGCCACGTCCGGACTGTGCGCGAGGAGCAGCGTGAAGGTCGCGTCGGTCCGGACGCCGTCGAGCGCTCGAGCGAGATCGTCGCGATGGCGGCTCGAGTCGTCGACCCCGACCACCGCGAACTCGACCCCGCCGCGTTCGAGAACGACATGCTCGTTCAGGAGCACCCGCGCGCCAAGCTCCCGCATGGGGCCTGCGGGCCCGCCCGAGCGCGCGAAGACGCGGTGGTCGTTGTTGCCGGTGACGAGATAGACGCCCAGAGGCGCGGAGAGGGCGCCGATCAGCTTGCGGAGCGCTGCCTCGCCCCGTCGCGACTCATAGAGGTCGCCGGTGACGGCCCAAAGGTCGGGATGGGCGCCCTGGACCCATGCGAGCAGGTCGTCGAGACAGGGCGCCTTGGCTCCGAAGTGCAGGTCGGTGATGTGGCCGATGCGGAGGCCGTCGAGGGCGGGCGGAAGCCCGTCGAGCGACAGGTGCGCCTCCACGTGCTCGAGAGGTCCCTTGCCTACGACCCGCGTCTCGATGCGCGTGAAGGCCGACGCTTCGCGACCATAGATCACCTTCGGTGGACGCTGTCGCAGTTGCCTCAGTCCAGGGGCGGGCTCGGCGGGTCGATCGCGCCGGCGACAGTGACAATACCCAAGTCGAGGTCCTGCCGCAAGCCGCCGCTCGCGGTCTCCGCCGCGAGCAGCACGCGGTAGGTCTCGGCGGCGCCCGCTCCGTCCGAGTTGGCCGGGATGTCGAGAACGGCCTCAAGGGCGGATGGGTCGCCGGAAGACGGATGCAGGCCGAGGGTCTCGGCGTCCTCATCGGGGAAGAGCACGGAAGCCGTGACGGTGACGCTCTCGCCAACGCCGTCGGCCAGCGTCGCGGTAATGCGGATCGTCCCGCCCGAGAACGGGAGTTCCACCGGATCCACACGGGCCTCGGCAAGCAGCAGGCCCTCCGCGGGGCCCTGCGGGCAGCAGCAGGCCGCCATGAGGACCAGAGGGGCCGCCGACGCCGCAAGAGCCAGCCGTCTCCTCATCGGACCACCCCCGCCTGGCTTCGCGCGACTTGACCGTCCTCCGCGCGCGCGACGAGCCTCAGAACGTAACGCCCCGACGGGCACGCTGAGCCCAGATCGCTCCGGCCATCCCAGTTCGCCTCGAGGAGCCCGGCCGCGCGCGCGCCCAACTCGATCCGGCGCACGATTCTCCCGGCGGCGTTGAGCACTTCGAGCGCGACGTCCGCGCTTCGGGTGAGTTCGGCGCGCAGGGCGACCGCCCGGGGAAGACTGGCCGTCTCCGCGATGCGGATGCGGAGAGACGCGTCGTCCGGCCGGGCGCTGAGCGTGAGGGCGCGCGTCTCCCCGCCGCTCAGCGCCAACGTCACGCCCCCCGCGGAGCGCACATCGTACGCTTGGCCGGTCCGCTCGTCGCGGAGGACCGGGGCCACGGAGCGGGGCAAAGCCCGGAGGTCGTCGCATCGGACGCTCACCGTCCCTCCGGCGGCTCCCGCGGTGACGAAGAGCGTCGCACTAGCCCCCGGGGCCATCTCGGTGCAGGCGCTCTCGGACCCGTTCACATCGAACCAGGCGCGCAGGCGCGCCGCGCCCGGCGCCGGCGGGGGCGTTCGCGCGGGAATCGGGGCCGAGGCGCCGAAGCTCGCGTAGACGGTGGCTCTGGCCTCGCCGGCGCCGGTGAGAGTGAGGGCCAGGACGCCGCTCCGCTCCTCGGGGGGCGCGGCGCGCATCGACACGGTCGGCACGAGGCTTTGGGGAGCGGGCAGC
>CAZCER010000153.1:0-1592 GCA_964497385.1 uncultured Armatimonadia bacterium
GGATTGCGCCCCATCTCGGGCTCCGGGCGCTCAGACCCGCGCGCGCCGCTCATGACGACCTCTCCCGAATCCGCCTTAGCAACCCGCGGAACCAGTATGCACCGGCCGTCACGGCGTAGAGGGCGAAAAACAGCGCGAGAGCGGCGTAGGTGAGAAGACCGGCGTGGGTGGAGTCCGAACGGCTCAGCAGGGCGCATCCCGCGATGATCCCGGACGTCGCCGCGAACGCGATCCAGTAGTCCCGCGTGTACGGCTGCATGTGCAGATGGCGCCAGATCCACAGCATGCGCACCACGTTGGTCGCTCCAACCACGGCCCCGACCGCCGCGGCCGCGCCGACCAAGCCCCACTCGGCCACGCACCACGGCAGGGCGGCGAGCAGCGCGATCGCCGCTCCCCAACTTGTCCACGTCGCGATGCGCTGCTTGCCCGTCATCGTGAGCATCGATGCGTTGCAACCCGTCGCGCCGTTCAGGAGCTGTCCGATGCTGAGCACGACAAGCGGGGCGGCGCCGCCGGCGAAGCCCTCCCCGAAAGCGCTCATCACGAGTTCCGGGGCCACGGCGGCGACCCCGAAGACCGCGAACGCCGCCCCCGTCGACCAACTCGTCGTCTGGATGAAGAGGCTTCTCAGTCCTTCGCGGTCGTCGCGCGCGACGAGCGCCGAGACCGTCGGCGTGAAGGCGCCCGAGATGGCGGACATCGGATAGCCGATCAGAGCCGCCACGCGCACACAGGCGAAGTACCAGCCCAATTCCTCATCGGTGACGTACTTGCCGAGGACGAGCATGTCCGCCTGCCCGATGATGAGGTGCGACCCCGAGAGCAGGCACATGACGGCCGCGAAGGCCGTCACCTCACGGAGCGAGACGCCCACCGGACCGCCAGGCTGCTTGGGCGGAAGCCAGCGAATCAGCACGATCCCCGCCGCCGCGAGCCCCACCGCCGCGGAGCCCACGTGGGCGTAGAGCACCTCCTCGAGCCCCGCCCGGCGCCAGGCCACGACGGCCACTCCGAGCAGGAACAGGAGCGGCGCCGCGATCCGCGAGATCCAGACGATGGGGCCCACGATGCGCGCGCCCTGAAGGACCGTCAGCATCGCGAGCATCACGCCCGTCAGAGGAACGGCCCACACCGAAATGCGCAGCGGCTCCACGAGTTCCGGGCGGTGGTAGACCGCCGGCCCCATCAGGGCCGGCGCAAGCGCCCAGAGCAGACCCAGCAACAACAGCCCCATCACGGCCGACATGCCGATCGTGATCGCCGCGGTGGCGCGCACCCCGTTGGGCCGCCTCAGCGACAGACAGCGCGCCACATACTTGAGGTTCGCCTCCACCAAGCCGCGATGCCCGAAGACGTCGGTGAAGCGCTGCATCCCGAGCAGCAGTCCGTACGCCCCCAGAATCTCCGCCCCCAACGTGTGGCTCACCACGAGAGCCGTGCCGAAACGGATCGCCTGCTGTCCCACCATGCCCGCGAAGATGCCGGCCGCTCCGCGCTTCACCCCCCGCACATGCAACTCGACGTCCGACGAGGCGATCTCCGCCTCGCTGATGGGGGTGCGCCCCTCGTCGTCTGGGGGGGAAGCCATC
>CAZCER010000153.1:1602-9269 GCA_964497385.1 uncultured Armatimonadia bacterium
CCCGTGCGGCGCTCGGCGGCGGCGCGGCGATCACGCTGAAACTTGCGACGGTCGGTGCTTAGGTCGCCGGACTTCCGCCGATCGCGGTTCACCCGTCGGTCGCTTCCCGTGCGTCGCTCGCGGGGACCGGCGTCCTGCGCCGCGGGGCGTTCCTCGCGCGCTTCCGGGGCGGCTTGCGTCCAGGCCTCCTCCTGCTCCAGGAGGTCGATCGCGCGCACGATGTCCTCGAGGAAGATGGGGCGCAGGTCGGTGTTGGGGGCCGCTCCGCCGAGGAGTTCACGGTAGACGGACAGAGTCTGCTCCAGAGACGCCAAGAGCCCGAACTCCTCCGCGCGTTGGCGGCGAGCCAGCACCGACTCCACATCCATCCGGCTGCGCGCGATGGTCTCCGAGACGATCCGCGCCGTCTCGGCGGTGTCCGCGTTCACCGGAACGAGGCCTCCCACCGTTGGCGAGTTGATGATCTCATTGACGCCGTCCACCGCCCGCGCGGCGATCGGCAGGCCCGTCGCCAAACCCTCCACCAGCGTGCGCGGAAGACCCTCGTAGTCGGAAAGAAGCAGCACGAGATCCATCGCCGCAAGCAACTCCGGCACATTGTCGCGGTGCCCCAGAACGAGGATGAGTCGGCGCGGCAGCTTCCTGCGCGCCAGTTCCTGGCGCACCTCGCGCTCGAGCTGCCCTCCGCCCACCAGCACAAACCGGTAGTCGTCCTGGCCGTGCATGTACTCCGCCAAGTCGATCAGCCGGTGGGGAGCCTTCTGCGGCGCGAGCCTGCCGACGTGACAGACCACGCGCGCCGACTCCTCAATGCACAGCGCCTCCCGCGCCCGCTGGCGCGACCGCGGCGTCCAGGGCCGGAAGTCGGCCAGATCCACACCGGAGCGCATGAGGCGGTACTTCCCGCGCGCGGCGATGCCGAGGTCTAGGCCTTTCTTGACGTCCAGCGTCGTCACCACGCCGACGACGTCCGCGACGCCGCAGGCCCAGCGCTCCGCCATAATGAGCAGCCGATCGCGCAGTCCGCGCGGAGGCTCCCGCCAGCTCCACCCATGGACCTGGTGGACCAGATGGAGATCGGGAATGCGGCGCTTCAGCATGGCCCCGATGACGTGGCCCTTGCCGCCGTGCGTGTGCACCACAACCGGCCTGCGATCGCCAACCAGCCGGCGGCACGCCTCAACGGCCCGGCGATCCGCGAGCGGAGTGAGAATCGAGTTGCGGAACGCGTCGAGCGGCTCCAGCCGAACGCCTAGACGCTCCGCCAGGCCGTGCATCGCGCCCTCCGGGCACGGCTCGGTGCCCGCGACGACCACGGCCTCGTAGCCGAGGGCGGCGGTGCGCGACGCCTGGTAGAGCGTGCACTTGGTCGCCCCGCCAACGGCCAGCTTCGGGATCAAGTGGACGACCAGGGGCTTCTGGGGCGTGTTGGCCAACTCGGTGAAGTCTCCGCCGTTAGTCATGTGGTGGGTCCGCCACGCCTCCTGACGCTCGCGCCGGCGCTCCGCCGCAGGCGCGGCGTGTCATGACGCGGACAGGATGATACGCCGCCTGGGCCGCGCTGAACAGCGGCGCGTCGCCGCGCGAGCGGACGACCAAGGGCGCTGCCCCCGAACGCCGTGCAAAGCATCGCTATCGGCCCCCTTGGAGGCGGACCTGGTTGAACACGAGCCCGATCGGGCAACGCCCCGCGTGGGCCAGCTTGGCCGCGGCGCCGTTGGCGACCTTCATGGGCGTCGCCCCGACGCGGACCACCTCGATCGCGGCGTCGCACAGCGGCGCCAGCGCCAGCGCGTCCGAACTCGCGCTCAGCGAGGACGTGTCGAGGATGATGACGTCGAACGAGGGCCGCAACGCGTCGAGCACGGCGATGACGCGGCCCGACTCCAGCAGATCCGCGTGCGGGGACGCGGGCGCTCCGCCAGGCAGAGCGTAGAGATTCGGAACGCGGGTGGCCAGAACGCAGCTCAGCGGGTCCGCGGCCCCGGCCAGGGCGTCCGTGAAGCCCGGCGACGCGGGCGTCCCGAGCAGAGCGTGCAGCGTCGGCCGGCGCAGATCGGCGTCGAGCACGAGAACGCGCTTGCCGCTCTGGGCCAGCGTGACGCCGAGGTTCACCGCCACCGTCGTGCGGCCGTCGGCCGGGCGAGGACTCGTCACCACGATCGACGCCGGCACGCCTTCCGGCAGCGAGAGCCGGAGGTTCGTGCGGAGCGTGCGGAAGGCGTCGCTCACCTCAAGGCCGTACCCGTCGGCCGCCAACAGGGGCGAGCCCGTGACGGCCTTGGGGATCACGCCAAGGGAGGGCAGTCCAAGGGCGGCCTGGGCCTGCCACGAGGTCCGGATCGCGTCATCCATGGACTCGGCGATCCCGACCGCCATCGCGGCGAAGAGCAGGCCGAGGAGCAACCCGATCGCCAGGTTCACCATCGCGTTCGGGCGCGCGGGACGGAGCGGCGGCGTCGCCTCCGTGACCACTTCGACGCTCGGCGTGACCATGGCCTCCTGGATGCGGAGTTCATGACACTGTTGGCTCAGCCGCTCGTAGACCTGCGCCGTGATCTGCGCGTCGCGCTCGAGGCGGGCGAGTTCGGTCTGGATCTTCGGCATCGCCGCCATGCGCCGCTGCTGGTCCGCGAGGAGCGACTGCAGGGCCGCCTGCCGCGCCTGGGACGCGCGAGCCGTGGCCTCGGCGGACGCCAGCGAGGACGCGAGGTCCGCGTAGACGGGGTTCAGGCCCTGCACCTCGGACTCGACCACGGTCGAGACCGCTCGCGAGAGTTCCTCGCGAGCCTGGGCGATCCGCTGATCGAGGCGCTTCACCTCGGGGTGCTCCAGGCCGCGCGTGGCCGCCATGCCGGCGCGTTCGAGTTCCAGGGTCGTGAGGTCAGCCTCGAGCTGCGCCACGACGGGGTTGCGCGCGACCGTCGTCGCGGTCACCTGCGTCTGGCTCTCCCGCCGGAGGAGCGTGCGATACTGGTCGGCCATGCGCTGCGAGGAGATCGAGTCGGCGGAAGCGGTCGCTTCCTCGCCCGCGAGGGTCGCGAGGAGGCCGGTGTAGGTCGCCAACTCCGTAGGCAGGTCAGCCACGCCCGCGGTCATCTTGAAGTCGCGGACCGCGTCCTCCTTGTCGGCGAGTTCCGACTGCACCTCGGCGATCTGAGCCTCGAGTTCGCTCGCCGCCGTCTCCGCCGCGCGCACGCTCCGCTCCCGCGACTCCTCCACGTAGAGTTCCGCAAGTTTGTTCGCGATCTGCGCGGAGAGGTCGCGGCTCTGGTGGGCCACCGTGAGCACAAGAACGTCGGTCTCCGGAACGGTCTCCACCCGCACCGGGCGCGGGCCGACGCCCACCGGCTCCGGGGCCCCGGCTTCCTGACACGCGCGCTTCAAGAGACCCGGATCCTCCAGCAGACGGCGATGCGTCTCCACGGACCGGACCGGCGCGCGCAGCACTTCCGTAAGGCTGGGGCCCTCGACCGCGGGCTCGCCGCCCCCGATCTGGGGGGTGACGAGCAGCGCCGCCTCGGCCTCGTAGACCATCGTGGGGATCGTGAACGTGTACAGCGCCGCTCCGAACAGCGTGGCGGCGATCACGAGGACGATGAGCCCCTTGCGGCGGGCGATGACCGACACCAGTTCGCGCAGGGTCATCTCCTGCCCCTCAGAGCGCAGGACCATGGGTTGTGGTTGGCGACGCTCCGTGTCTCGCATGGCTCAGAAGATCCCGTCCAGCAGGTTCCAGATCACGAGTCCGTCGGCGATGTTGCCGAGCCAGCCCTCGTAGTTCGTGTGGTCGGACTTCGGGATGAACACGATGTCGTCGGGCCGGACCTCCGGATTCGCTCCCGTGTCACCGTTGTCGTATAGCTTCGACAGGTCCACAACTTCGAACTGACCGTTCCGGGTTCGACCCGATGTCTCTTCGATCAGACGGGCCATGTTGGGGCCGGGCGTCCAGTTCGGCTGAGCCTCGCCCTCTCCGGGACGCTTCCGGATGAGCACCGCGTGGTAGAAATCGCCCACATCCACGACGACGCCTCCGGCGGCCGCGATCACGTCAGCGACCGTGTCGCCCTCGTGCCACTCGTAGAGGCCCGGATCGTTCACGTAGCCAAGCACGGCGACGCGCAGTCGGGCGAACGGGACGGCGATGTCGTCACCCGTGCGCAGCGGGAGGTCGGCTGATCCGAGGTCCAGCGTCTCTTTGGCGCCGTCCGCGTGCGTCACGGTCACCTCGGTCGCGGTCCCCACGTTGGTCAGGACCCCGCCGGCCATGGCGATGGCCGTGCGAACGGTGTCGCCGGACCGGAAGATGTAGTAGCCAGGATCCGCGACATAACCGCTGACGGTCACGTGGTTGTCGGCCTCGGGCACGAAGAGCGCATCGCCCGGTGCGAGTTCCGGGTTCGACACACCGCCCTCTCCACCGCCCAGGCGGCTGAGGTCGAGCTTCTCGACCTGCCCCGAGCCTCGGAAGAGCTGGCAGTTGGCGAGGTCCGCCGTCGTCGTCTCGGCCGGCACGGTCGTCGCGCGCAACGGGCCGCCCGCGGCCGCAAGAGCGTCCGTGGCGCGGTCGCCCAGACGCAGAGGGTAGCGCCCCGGCGTGACGACGTGCCCGAGCACCGAGACTTCCAGACGCTCCTCGGGCACGAAGACCGTGTCGCCCGCGGAGACGATCGGATCGAGTTCGGGCAGGCGCCGGCCGCCTCGCAGGACCTCTTCCATGTTCAGGGTTGTCGAGCGACCGTCGAGATGCGTGAGGACAACCGCGCGCGCGTCGCCGCGAATGTCCGCCGCGCCGCCTCCGGTCGGACGAGCGATTCCTCCGGCGGCGGCCAGGAGGTCGCTCACGCGATCGTCGGGTCCGAGGGGGTAGCTGCCCGGGGCCGCCACGTACCCGAGCACGTTCGCGCGCCTCGCCGGCGGGACGAAGACCACATCGCCGGGATCGACCAGCGGGAGTTCGTCCGCCTCGCCGAGGAGCACCTTGTGCAGGTTGATCGTCCGTGTCGTCCCGTCCGGCTTCCGGACCGTCACGTTCTCCGCGTCGCCGGCGTCGGTTACGCCTCCGGCGCGGGTGACCACGTCGACCAGCTTAGCGGGGCCGTCGACGGAGAAGGCCCCCGGGGCCGCGACGGCGCCGGTGACCGAAACGGTCTGCCGAATCTCCACAAGAAGGGTGTCGCCGGGCTGGAGTTCGAGCTGGGCGTAAGCGCCCTCGCCCTGGAGGGCCTCCGCGAGAACGATCGTCACCCGCTCGCCGCTCGGTCGCACCAGACGCGCCTCGGCGCGGGACGCTGCGCCCTCTCCGGACTCCACCAGGCCGCCCGCGAGAGCCACCGCGTCGCGAATCCGCAGGCCGGGGCGGTGCGGGTACCTGCCCGGTACGCCCACCGCGCCCAACACGTTCACCGTTTGCGAACGATACTCCGCGACGCGCACCACAACCTCGGGGGCGATCAGGATCTCCGCCTCGATCAAGGCCAGACGCACGGCCTCCGCGATCTCGGCGCACGTCTTCCCGACCACCTCGATGGAGCCGACGTACGGCATCGCGATGCGCCCGTCGGGGCCAACCACCAGGCCCGGCGCGGCCGGGGTGAGGGTGGGCTCGTCGGCGACGAGGATCTCCAGCAGGTCGCCGGCGCTCACCGCGTACTCCTGAGCGACGGCGGCCGAGGCGCCCGCAACGCACACGCCGAGCGCGAGCAGCAGGGCTGTCCGAGCCCGCCGCGCGGCTCCGTCAAGTTTGGGAATAGGGTTCGTTCTCATGCGGCTCCGCAGCCCCTCCCGGCGCGAATGCGGATGTACGTGTAGGGTTCGCGCCTAGAACTTCGCACCGCGGGGCGGGGTTCGTACGGGGTTTGCCGCCGAAACGCGGCTGGCCTCTATGGGCGGTAGGCGAGGTACGCGGTGACCAGCGCCGCGATCGCGAGCCAGACGAGCACCGTCACCGCGAAGTAGACCCAGCGCCCGCGGTCCGTCGCCTGCGCGCAGGTCCAGTAGAGGGCGCAGCCCACCGCCGTCGCGATCGCGATGAAGACGAGAGGAGAAGGGAAGCAGCAGCAACAGGAGAGCGTCGCGAGCGACGCCGGCGGGATCACGAGGGACAGGATGAACTGGGTCTGGCCGCCGGTCTTGCGGCGACGCTCCTTGCGACGCTTGGTCTCGCTCTCCCACGGAGGCGTCTCGGCGCCCTCGTGAGGGAGGACGGCGTCCGGGTCGTCGGCGGCGCTCGCGGACGAGGTGAGGAGCAGACCGCAGGCGCAACGCACGACCGCGTTCTCATGCTCCGAGTGGCACTCCGGACAAGTGACGAGCACCGCGCAACTCCTCACGCCCCCCGGCGCGTCCCCGTTAGGGATGGAGACGCGTGAGCCCTCCCAGGGGCAGCTCCCTTTACGGGGGGATCCCCGGGGGATAGAGCAGCGTCAGCGCGATCTTCAGGAGCCACGACAGCACCATCAGAACGAGCGTGTAGCCGATCATCCGCGCGCCGTCCGGGCCGTAGAGATACAGCTTCAAGGGACGGCGCGAAATAAGCGATATGAGGCAACCCAGCCACACGGCGGCCAAACCCGCGAAGACCGCGGCGCCAAAGACATTCGAGACCAGCGCGTTCTTGACGTCCCCATGCAGCATGTAGCAGACCGCCGTCGTGCCCCCGCAACCCGGACACGGAAGCCCGAACACCGCACGGAAGCTGCATGGAGGAAACCCGAGCTGTTGGTGCGTGCCCACATGATCCGGCGAAGGCGTCAAGTGCCCGAGCGCCGCGAACAGCCCCGTCAGGCCCAGGAAGATGCCGAGGTGCGGCAGCAACGCACGAAACCGCCCCGGGGAAGCGACCTCGACCCGCCCCCACAGCCATAGCGCGGGGGCCGGCCCCACCTGAAGGCTCTCACGCCTCTCGACTGTCCGCTCGGTCACTTGGACCCTCCACCGTCTCTACCGACCGGGACGCGCCGTCTGGCGGCGGTAGACCGACTTGACCGGCTGGCCCGTAACGGGCGCGCCGCTGGTGTCCGGGACGCCTCGATAGGCCCCGGGTGGCGGGAGTTCGATCCCGGCGAGCGCGGACGGCTCCGGCGCGGTCGGAGCGACCGGCGGATCCGGAGCAACCGGCGCCGTCAGTGATGCGGACGCCAGATCCGGCGCGGTCTCGCCCGGCGGCGTCGCCGCCGCGATCGGTGCGGCCGGAGCCGAGGCGCGACGGGCCACGGGCATTCCGTGCGGCTCGCGCGCGCGCGGGGCCGGAGAGACTGCCGGCGACGGCGCCACAGGGACCTCCACAGCCGCGACCGCCACGGGCGCGGGTACGGGCGCCGGTGCGGCCGCGGCCTCCACAGCGACGGCGCCGCTCGGCTCGGGTGTTTCGGCTAGAAAGCCGGTCGGCACAGGAATCGGGAGAAGCGGCGCGTCCGTCCGGTCAAGCTTTGCGGGGAGCGGCGCACGGGCGGCTCGCACCGGCGCGGACTCCACCCCGACGCCGTTCGGAACCGGCACTGGCCGCGCCGGCGCCTCGGTGCGCGGCGCGGGAGTCGGGATGGGCGGACGCGCGACGGCCGGCTCCGCCTCCGCCGGCGCGGGAGCCGGCACAGGCTCGGGAGTCGGCTCGGGCGCGGACGCCACCGGGCGAGGCGCCGGACGCGCACCCGGCCCGGGAACGT
>CAZCER010000154.1:0-6370 GCA_964497385.1 uncultured Armatimonadia bacterium
CGGGCCTGGCGCCAGAGGGTCTGGCGCTTCCCCTGCCGGTTTTCGCCGTTCTCGCCCTCTGCAATGGTGAGAACACGAGCGAGGACATCCAGGCGCGCTTGGTCATGGAGAGCGGGCGCTTCATCGCCTTGGCCGATGTGGAGGCCATCCTTGCCGAACTCGAGCGCCACGACCTCCTGAGAACGCCGGCCACGCGGAAGCGCCTGCTTGAGCGCGCCGACGCGTACCGCGCCGCCCCGAGGCCCGCCACGCACGCGGGAGCCGTCTACCCGGAGGACGCGGCCGAACTCGCGGCCTATCTCGACGCGCTCCTCGCCTCCGCGCCCGAGCCAAGCGTGAGCGCCGGGGCGCGGGCTCTGATCGCCCCGCACATCGACTACGGGCGCGGCGCGGAAGCCTACGCGGCGGCCTATCGGGCCGCGGGCGAGGCGCTCGCGGCGGACGCGTTCATCGTGTTGGGAACCGCGCACGCGCCGGTCGAAGGCGCGTTCATCCTCACCCGGCAGGCGTACGAGACTCCGCTCGGACCGCTGGAAATCGACGAGGAGTGCGCTTCTCGGATCGAGGAAGCGGTCGGGGCGCCCTCTCCCGCCGACGAGCTGCTGCACGTCGGTGAGCACTCGGTGGAGTTCCAGGCCGTCTTCCTGAAGCACTTGTTCCCGCGAGCGCGCATTGCGCCGGTGCTCTGTTCCCATCTCGACGCCGAGGCGGGCGCGCGCCGCGCGGCGGATGCGCTGGCGGACGCGCTGAGGGCGCTGCTCTCCCGCGACGATCGTCGCGTCGCGCTCGTCGCGGGCGTCGATCTGACCCACGTCGGACCGGCCTTCGGCCACGACGGGACGCTCAGCGCGGCCGTTCGGGAGTGGGCTTCGGACGTCGACCGGCAGGCGCTGGACGCGTGTCTCCGCGGCGACGCGGTGGGCGTGCTCCAGGCGTGCGAGACGCTCGGCCCCAGCGGCGAGGACCCGAACGTCTGCGGTCAGGCGGCGCTCTACGTCCTCGCGAAGACCCTCGGCCCATGCTCCGGACGCGTACTCACTCGAGCGACGGCCCTGACCCCCGACGGCTCCTCGCAGGTCGGGTTCGGGGCCGCGCTGGCGGGACTCGACTAGGCCGCTACGGCGTCGTCCGGGTTCCGGTCCGAATCTCCAGGATCGCGACGCCGTAGGGCGGCAGCGGAACGTGCGGCGCAACGGCGTCCAGCCCGGGGGCCGCTGCGGGCGCGCCGGCCTCGGCGGTCGGCGGCGGCGCCGCGCGGCGCGTCGCGTATTCGAGCGTCACCGGCGTCTCGACGATTCCCTCGCCGTCGCCGACCGAGTAGACGGAAGCCGTGGCTCCTCTCGGCAGTCCCCTGCAGACCACCTCGACGTCGGCCGGCTTGTCGCTGCGGTTGATGAGCAGGAGCAGGCGCCGGTTGTCGATGACGGCTCCGAGAGTGCGCAGCTCGGCCCCGGTGGGCGACCGCGACGGCGCGATCTGCGCGCCGCGGGGGAAGTGATCTTTGAAGAGCCTGGCCGTCCAGTAGACCGGCCCCGCGCGGCCGTCCGGGGTGACCATGCCCCACGTGTCGCCGAACATCTCCGACACCAGCACGACGTCGACAAGGGGCCCGACGGTCGCCAAGTACGACGCCAGCCACGCGCCGGCCATCGGCGAGGAGCCGCGGGGGTCCTGGCAGCGCCCGTCGGCCGTCTTGACGTTGTTCAGGTTGCATTCGGTGACGAACAGCAGGCCCGACTCGTACAGATCGCCGACCTTGAGCAGGTCCACGACTTGGGTCGGACCGATCACGTCGGGGATGCCGTAGGCGACGCCTGAGTCGGCCGCCTGGAAGAGCTGGTTGTCAGGGGCCGACAGCATGCCCGCTCCGTAGAAGTGCCAGGACACGAACTTCATCGCGCCTTTGGTCCCTCGCAGCACGCGATCCATCGGCCCGCGCTGCGCCGCGTAAAAGGACATCCCGCCCACGCGCACGTCGGGATCGACGGCCAGCATCCTCTTGGCCGCGCTGTTCACAAGCTGGCACGCGGCGCGGTAGTCGGCGTCGCTCAGGAGAACCGGGGAGTCAAGCAACTCCCAGTAGCGCACCCGCGTGTTCTCCGGACCGGCGTTCACGGCGCGCACAAGCTGCTCGCAGAAGCCCGCGAATCGGTCCGGAGAGATCGCGTCGATGGGGGCGCTGACGCCGACCATCACGCCGCGTTCCTTCGCGACGGCGGCGACCGCTCGGACGCGGGCCTGAAGCGCCGCGATCACGTCGGCGTCATCCGACGGCGCGGCGGGAGCGGCGACCTTCACGCGGATCATGGGCTCCAGGCCTCGCACGAGCGCGGCCGTGGTTGGGTTCGCGAGATGCGCCTCATCCCCGGGAAGCGCGTTGGCGCCGAGGTAGGGGCGGAAGTAGAACTCGGTCGCGGAACCGTAGGAAACCTCGGCCCGGGCGCTGTACGCGTCGGCGCGGACGGGGCCTTCCGGCGCATCGGGCTCCACCACCGGCTCCGTCACGCCGGGCTCGCCGGGCTCCGGGTCGTCAGGCGGCGTCGGGCCGGGGTCTACCGGCGCATCGGGTTCCACGGGAGTGGGGCTCTCGGACGGCGCCACTCGGATGTGGTCGATTCGGAACGTGCACTCCGACCAGGCGCCCTTGCGGCCCAGGGCGAGGGCGGTGAGTTCCTCGACGTGGTCGGACGCCTTCGCGCCGTCCGCGGCCACGAGCGCATCGAGCGGAACGGTCACCTCGAGCCACTCATCGTACGGCAACTCGATCGTCGCGCGGTACTCCGCGTCCTCGGCTCCGAAGAGCACTAGGTCGACCGTGCGATCGGGAGCGTAGCAGTTGAGCCAGAAAGAGATCCGGCCCACGCTCTCGGCCTTCCAGGCCGCCCCGTCCACGCTCGTGCGCACATTGGCCCAACCGTCCTCGCAGGCGTAGAAGCGCACATGAAGCGAGCGGTCGCCCCCGACCCCGGGCGCGCCCAGAGCGGAGCGGAACTTGTGCACGAGAGAGGTCGCGGCGTCCGGATCGGCGGCGCGGGCCGAATCTTCGGCGGCAAACTGCTCAACCTGCTCATCCGTCTCGAAGTCGAAGAGCAGAAGCTGGGTGTCGCCCAGGTCCACCGCAGGCTCCTGCGCCGCCGCGCCGAAGGCGACGAGCGAGAGCACCGGGATCAGGACGGCCGACCAGAGCGGACGACGGGTCAACATGCGCGTTCCCTCCGTGAGCCTCCGACCGCGCCCACGTCGGAGCGTTGGCGACGGTCAGCGCATGCGGATGACAGGCCGAAGCCGCGGCGTCCGGTCTGTTTCCTATGAGGACTGTGCCCGCGGGAGCCGGGTCGGGACACGAGCTTGGTCGATCTCGGCTCGCCGCGCGATGCAGGGCGCGGCTAGCCTCCTTACAAAAGGCCGCCCCGCAGCCGGGGTTCAGTCCGCGCCCGCGTCAAGAGACCGGCGCCGGAATCGAGCGATCGCGCCGCCACGGCGGCCCACGAAGGACAAAGCCGGCCGCGAGAGCGGCCGCCGCGCCCGCGCCGACGCCCAAAGCGATCGTTCGATCCTCGCGGACGGCCTCCTCCGACACGAGCACGTCG
This sequence comes from uncultured Armatimonadia bacterium, assembly GCA_964497385.1. GTDB lineage: Bacteria > Armatimonadota > Zipacnadia > UBA1398 > UBA1398 > CAZCER01. The sequence goes on from CAZCER010000154.1 coordinate 3,591, forward strand.
CGCGATGCCACGACGTCGCCGTGATCGTCGTAGACCCGGATCGCGACCGCCTCACGGCCCTCCTCGAGCGCCGTCTCGCACTGCTGGACGACGACCAGAAGCCGCAAGGACCACACCAGGGCCAACCCGCCGATTCCGTAGAGCAGGCACCCGCCGAGACCTCTCAGTTGTCGTCCTCTGTCCAAGCGGGCGCCCCTTCGCGGACCAATCCGGCGCGACCGAACCATGCAGGCGAGCGTCTCAGCATCGGCGAACTCTCAAGACCGACACAAGAGGAGCACCACGCGTTTGGCTCGAGTGATCACGCTTCTTGCCGTCTGTTTCGTCGTCGGCGCCATGACACCTATCCGGGCCGCAGAGGGGGAGACGACTCTCCGGTACGATCCCTCCCACGGCGCCGGCTCCTTGTACGACATCAACCTCTCGGCCCTCCTCGACTACCCGCTGGCCCGCGGCGCTCCGGTAAGCGGCGAGATGGTCTTCTGTCTCGTGCCTCAAGCCGGCGAGGCGGGCGGGGCGGGCGGGGCGCACGAGGTCGTGGTCTGCATCCAGGAGGGCGTCTTCCGGATGCAGGGGCAGCCGTGGGACTTCTCCGATGAGACGCTGAGCTGGACCTGGAAGCTGACTCCGCAGCGGCGCGTGCTAAAGGACGACGCCGAGCCCGTGACCGGCCTCCTCGCGATCCTCCAGCTCTTCTTCGAGTTTGTCTTCGCGGTCGAGTTCCCGGAAGAGCCCGTCGCCCCGGGGGCCGCGTGGACGACGGAGAAGACGGTGGAGACGGGTGAGGGCGGGTCGATCACCCTCTCGGGCTCACACTCCCTCGTCTCCGTCGAGCCGGATGAGAACGGCGAGAGCGTGGCGACCGTCGACTCGCGGATCGAGATCCCCGTGGACGCGACGTTCTTGGGAGCGCGGTTCGTCGGCGTCATCAACGGCTCGCAGACGGTGCGGTTCTCGGTGAGCGACGGCGAACTCCTGAGCATCGAGACGACGGGAGAGGCCCACCTGCGCGAAGACGGCGGGGCGCTCGAGCTGACGCTCCGAGACATCAACTTGACCGTCGATCGCTCGGCCGTCGCTCCGCCCGAGGAGGCGCAGGAGTGGATCGCCGCGGCGGGCCGCAACCCGAGCCTCAGCGGGAGTTCGCTCGCCGACGCCATCCTCAACGCGAACGTGGTGGAGTACCTGCGCGACGATTGGCACGTCTACTACCCGCGCGCGGGCTTCGGGGCCGCCGACGGTATTCTGCTTGGCGGCGGGGCCGTCGGTCGCTACAACGGCGACTACCTCTACGAACTGGACGCCTACTTTGGGATGTCCAGTCTCCGAGGCGCCTATCAGCTCAATGTGACGCGGGGCTTCCCGGCCCAGCCGACCAACCAGCAGTACATCACCCTCGCGTCCTCGGCGAACTCCCGCCTTGCCCGGTTCGGGGCAAGCCATTTCAGCGGCAGACGCCTGGGAGCCATGGGCATCCCCCGGATGCGCTACAGCGTCTCCGCAAGCTGGAACCGTCTCATGCCTCACTCTGGAGTGTTCCGAAGCAGCGGCGACGCCAACTACATGTCCATCTCCGCCCACCGCTACCGGTCGGGGAAGTCCGTGGTCGGGCTCCATAGCCTCGACTGGGACGCGGGCGCCGGCCTGTCGGTCGGCCTCCCCGCGCTGGGAAGCGACTACGGCTTCGCTCTCGCCTCCGGGAACATCGTCGGCCTCTACCACCTCGACGACAAGGAATCCCTCGCGGCGCGGTTCCAGCTCACCGTGGGGATGGGCGATCTACCCGACCAGTTTCGGACCCCTTTGGTCGATCGCGAGGTGCTCCGCGGCTTCGACACCTACAGCGCGCCTCTCACAAGCAAGGCCTTAACCGGGTCGCTCGAGTGGCGCCGTCAACTCGGGACCACGCCGTTCTTTGACAGGATCGGCGCGAACGACTGGTGGATCGCCGCGTTCGTCGACGCCGGCATCGGCGGCGACTCGCTCCAAGAGATGCTGAACTCCAAGGTCTACGTCGATGTCGGCGTCACGGTCCGCGTTGGGATCGAGTACGAGGATGTGCCCATCTACGGCTTCGCCTCGATCGCTTGGCCCGTCTCGGGCGGGAGATCGGACCCAAGGCTCTCCGTCGGGCTCGACTGGGCCTTCTAGCCCATCCGGCCGCGACCGCCGGCCAGTGACCCGCGAGGGGACTCATGAACGAATCGCTTGACGGCCTGCTCACCGAAGCGCGCCACCCCGAGACGCGGGACCTCGACGCCCTCAGCCCGCTCGAGTTCGTGATGGCGCTTAGTCGGGCGGACGAAGCCGTCGTCCCGGCCGTTCGCGCCGCCGCGCCGCGCATCGCCGAGGCGATCGAGGCCGCAGCGGCCCGACTCGCCGGCGGAGGCCGCATGCACTACTTCGGAGCGGGCACGTCCGGGCGGCTCGCGCTTCTCGACGCGGTGGAGTGCCCGCCCACGTTCGGAACGGCGCCGGAGATCGTCCAGGCCCACCTCGCCGGCGGCGAGGCCGCCTTTGCGCGCGCGAGAGAGGGCGCGGAGGACTCCGCCGAGGAGGGGCGCGCCGACGTGGACGCCGCGCGTGTCGACTCGGCCGACATCGTCGTCGGGGTGGCTGCGAGCGGACGCACGCCGTACGTGGTCGGCGCCCTGGAGCGCGCTCGGGAGCGGGGCGCGGCCACGGTCGCGATCGTGTGCGCCCCGGACGGCCACGAAGCGGCCGCCCGGCGTGAGGCGATTGACTTTGTCGAGCGCGCCAGCGGTCAGACGCTGGCGGCC
>CAZCER010000154.1:6380-9261 GCA_964497385.1 uncultured Armatimonadia bacterium
TGGTCGGGGCTCTCGAGCGCGGTCGGGAGGTGGGCGCGATGACCGTGGCGATCGTATGCGCCCCCGACGGCCCCGTCGCTCGCGCCGCGGACGTCGCGATCGAACTCCTGACCGGCCCCGAGGCGCTCTCCGGCTCGACGCGCCTCAAAGCGGGCACGGCGCAGAAGATGGCCCTGAACATGCTCAGCACGGGCGTCATGGCGCGGCTCGGGAGAGTCTACGACAACCTCATGGTCGATGTGAGGGCGACGAACGAGAAGCTGCGGCTGCGCGCGCGGCGCATCGTGCGGCAAGTGGCCGGAGTGGACGACTCCGCAGCCGATGCGGCCCTCTCCGAGTGCGGGGGCGAAGTCAAGCCCGCGTGCTTGGTCGCCGCGCTGGGGCTCTCGGCGGAAGAGGCGAAGCGCCGTTTGGCGGAGGCGTGCGGCAGCCTGCGCGAGGCTCTCCGCGGGTAGCGTGGATCTACCAAGCCCCGATCTCGGCGAGTTCGCAGGTGCGTCCGCCGCCTCGGATGCCCAGGATGCGGATCATCAGCGACGCCATCACCGTCGGCTCTATCTCCAGCCGCACCGCCGAGCCGTCCGCGTCGACGTCCACGACCGCCCACTCGCGCGCCTCGGTCTCGCCGGGGACCCAGTACAGCACCTCCACGGCGGTCGGCCATCGCGATCCGAACAGCACCGGATCGCCGGTTGCCACGCTCACCTCGAGCCCGGAGACCTCCCTTGGGGCGGCGAACGTCGCGCGGATGTCCAACGGCGGCGCCGACGCGGCCGCGCTGACCCAAGGGAGAAACCCTTCGTCCTCGGGAAGCAGCCCGTCCACCAGCCGGTTCGGGCCGTAGTCCTCGTTCACGGCCGACGCGACGGTGAGGGTCGCGCCCTCCGCGGGGCTCAAGAGGTTGCCCTCGACGCCCTCCGTGGCCTCAACGCCCGGCCCCGGCGGCTCATCGGGCCCCTCCGGAGACGCTTCCCCCGCGTTGGCCGCGCCGTTCTCTGGGCGCGGCGGCTCGATGGGGGTCTCCTCGGCTCCTACGGGCGCCGAGCCGCCAGGGTCGTCCGAGGGGGGTGGCGGCTCCGCCGGACCGGCCTCCAGGGCGGAGACCAGCGCCTCGAGACTCGTGAGCCCATTGAGCACCTCCGCGACAACCTGATCGCGGATGACGAAGAGCGCCGGCACGCCGGTGACGGAGTACTCATGGAACGCCGGCTCGTTCGCGCCGTCCGTGGCGCGGACGCGCACCACGGTCACGGCGGCCCCCAGATCCGCCTCCACACGCGCGAGGGCTTCCTCTTGCTCGGCGTCGTAGCGCGAGAAGGCCCCCGTGAACGCCACGACGACCTGCGCCGGCGCCTCCAGCGCCGCAGCCAGCTCCGGCGTGCTCGCCGGCGCGCGCTGTCCGCGGAGCCGCATCGGTGAGGGAAGCGGCGAGTCGAGTTCATACACGCTCGGCTGCTCGCGGCGAAGCGGGGGCCCGTGCTTCCGGGCCTCGTCAATCGCCGCCGCCAGCTCGGTCTCCCCGACCGAGACGTCCCTCGCAAGCGTCACAACCCCGGCCGTGTCGACCACGACAAGGGACGGGATGCGGGCGGCCCCGAAGGCGTCGAACACCTTGTCGCCCTCGGTGGTCTCGTTCTCCGCTCGCAGGAAGACGACGTCGTTCCCGTAGCGCTCACGGGTTCGGTTCAGCGTGATCGTCTGGGCGATGTTGTCCGCGCCCGCGTCGCCCGTGAAGTGCAGCACGACCACCCGGCCCGAGGCGAGCGCCGCGTCCAGAGAGGCCACGCCGCGCGGCGCGAGCGCGCCCACCCAGTCGGTGAAGCCGGGCTCCTGCGCCTCGGAGGGCGGGGCCGGGCCCAAAGCGACGCACAGCGCGACGGCAAGCGCCGCGTTGCCAAGCATCGCGCGGGCGGATGAGCGAACGACGAACACGCGGTCCTCCTCTGGCGGCGAGCGGCGTTGCAGGCTGCCTTCTGTTTCGACGCTGGATGTCGCGGGTCCTACGGCGATGCGGCCAGGCGACCCCCGCGCGTCAGCGCAGCACGCGCAGCGCCCCCGGCAGCGGCCGCAGAAGCACCTCATCGCACGGGGGCAGAGCGTCACCGTCGGCCAACACGACCCCGGACGGCTGCATCCGGACGCGGAGGCCTTCACACGCGCGAAGCATCCGCACCCAGTCCAGAGAGACGTGAGCGCCGTCCACCGCCGCGCGGAGCGTCCGGGCCTTGTCGCGAAGGCCGAGCGCCCGGCCGTCGGCTCGGCGCGCCTGGATCACGCAAACGTCCAGAGCGCCGTCGCACGCGTCGGCGTCGGGGCACGGCAGGAAGACCCCGCCCGTGCCGGGCAGGTTCCCGACCATGACCGTGAACGCGTCCACTTCACGCTCCGCGTCATCGCAAGCCAGAGCGCATCGGTGCACCCTCGGACGCCAGAGCATGTGGTGGAAGGCGACCAGATGGTAGAGGCGGCCTCCGGCGCGCCTCGCCGCCGCCCGAAGAGGTCCCGCCTTGAGTTTGTTCACCGTCTGCCCGACCTCGGCCGCAAACCCGAAGACGACCAGCCCGAGAAACGGCCGGCCGTTCACCTCGCCGAGGTCGATCCGGCTCTCACCGCCGCGCAGCACCACCTGGACGGCGTCTTCGGTGGAGCGCGGCAGACGCAGGTTCCGCGCGATGTCGTTTCCCGTGCCGGCGGGCACGATCCCGAGAAGCCCGTCCGCCCCCGCGCGCAGGATCCCGGCGACGGCGTCGCGGACCGTTCCGTCGCCGCCCACCGCGACAACCGCGCCGACGCCGGAGCGCACCCCTTCCTCCGCGAACTCGGAGAGGGCGGACGAGGACGACGCAACCCGGAGCATGGGCTCGCGCCCGGCTTCTCGCAG
>CAZCER010000155.1:0-9244 GCA_964497385.1 uncultured Armatimonadia bacterium
GACTCGGTCGCGTGGCCCTCGCGCGAGGAGCGCCTCCATCCCAAGGACGGGATCGTCTACAGCCAGAACGTCTACTCGGGCGCCCCGGAGGAACTCCAGGGCCGCGCGAAGTACCTCCGCATCCTCACCATTGAGCCGAAGACCTACACCTACTGGGACCACCGACCTTACCTCTCGACCGGGCCGGTCGTGTCGATGGTGCAGTCCGACGGCGTGAAGCGCATCCTCGGGACCGTACCGATCCGCGAGGACGGCTCGGTCGCCTTCCACGCGCCGGCGGGGAAAGCCCTGCATCTGCAGCTCCTGGACGAGAACTACCGGGCGCTCCAGACCATGCGGAGTTTCACCGGCGTGATGCCGGGCGAGTACCGCGGGTGCCTCGGCTGCCATGAGATGCACAGCACCGCCCCGCTCCACGCGCCCGGGCCGGAGGCCGTGGCGCTCCAGCCGGACCCCATCACCCCACCGCCGTGGGGCGAAGACACCGTGAGTTACCCGCGCTACGTGCAGCCGGTGCTCGACCAGTACTGCCTGAAGTGCCACGACGGGAGCGCGGAGGCGGCGGAGCCCAACCTGACGCGGCGACCCGGGTTCCTGACCTTCGACGAGCCCTACCCCACCCTCGTCGGCTACCCGAGCTGGGGAGCCCCCTACAACGCCCCCGCCGAGCCGCCGCCCGGATTCGGGATCGCGGGGACTCTTCTCGTCGAAGCGTTCTCGACCATCGACCCTGCGGCCTACGTCACGCCGGAACCCATGACGCGGCTCTCCTATCGGAGCAGACTGATCCATCTGGCCTCGAGCGGAGAGCACTACGACGTGAAGGTGGACGACATCAGCCTTCACCGCCTGATCGCGTGGGTGGACGCGATGTGCCCCTACAACGGGGAGGAGGAGATCCGCCAGATCCCCGACCCGGACTTCCAGGGGATCGACTGGCTTCCGGTTCGACCGCGCATCGCGACCGCGCCGACGGTTGTGAGGCCGGGGCCGGTGGACTGAAGGACCCGCGATGGCACGGAGGCCCCGCCGACCCGGGATGCCGAGGGTCAGCCTACCTGAGATCAGCGCCGGCTCGGGCCACCCCTCGCGGCGCGCGGACGGTAGTCGGCGGGGTCGATGCAGGCGTCATAGGTCGAGCGGTCGAGCGCTATCCAGTCGGTGCGATCGACGCCTCGGTTGTTGGCGGAGGTGGTGCTGGCGGGGTAGGCCGATGCAACTCGCATCCAGCGGCTCTGCTCGGCCGCGATGGCGCCGACCTCCCGGGCCACCTCGGACAGGTCTTGGTCCTGCGTGAACAGGAGCGCCACATCGTAGGCGCACCTGTGAGCAAGACGGATCACGTCGAGGGCGATGCGGACGTCGATGCCCTTCTCGCGCCCCACGCGTCGATTCGTCACGGAGCCGTCCGGCAGTGTGATCTCCTCGTTGGTGTAGCTCAGGAACCGGTGGAACGTGACGACCCCATCGCGCCGCATCGCGGCCAGTTTGTTCATCCAGAACGCGTACCAGCGAGGATCCTCGTGCTGCTCCGGAACGCCCGTGTAGAACCGTGTCTGCTCCAGTGCGAAGCCCCGCTCGCGGCAGACTGCCTCGGCGAGCGCCCGCGCATCGTAGTTCGGGTACGTGTGGCCGAACACCACCTTGACCCTGTGGTAGAGGTTCTGGCCGTCCACGAAGGCAACCGCGCGCTTGATGGCGGGCTCGGCGCCCATGCTCCCTCCCCAGTGAAGGCAAACCCGCTCGGGGCGGTCGCCGAGGCGCCGCTGGCCGAGCGGGCTGGAAGTACTCTCATTGTACTCGATCCGGTCGCGCGGTCAAGGCTGCGGGCTCTCGGCGGCGGCCAGGGGGACGGGGCCTGGGCGGAGTGCCAGGCGGCGCTCGTGCGCCCCGGGACGGGCCGCCTACACGGGCCTTGGCGACGGCCTACGGGTACTCCACGGTCAGCGTCGGACGGGAAGGGTTCGAGAGGTCGAGTTCGGCGGGGATGTCGAAGGGCACGGTGAGGAGATCGCCGACATGGCCGACCGGGGCGTCGAGGAGCACCGGCACGCCGAGGGGCTCCAAGTAGCGGCGGAGGATCTCCTCCTGGGTCGCCATCGGGTCCTCCTCTTGGGTGAGGCAGAAGGTCCGTCCCGCGATCACTCCGCGGAGGTCGTCGAGCTTCCCGGCGTGCAGAAGCTGCGTGAGGTAGCGGTCCACGCGGCGGGACTCTTCGTTGATGTCCTCCAACAGGAGGATCTTGCCCGTGGTGTCGATCTCGTACGGGGTACCGAGGGTCGCGACCACCAGGCAGAGGCAACCGCCCGTGATGGGGCCCCGAGCGACGCCCGGGCGGAGGACGGTCATCTCGCTTGCGGGGGCGGGTTCGAGGATGTTCCCCAGCGACTCCCGGCGCAGGAACCGGAAGAGCTGCCGTGAGCGCTCGGTGCGGTTCGAGACCATGCTTGAGGCCGCCATCGGACCGTAGGCGCGGGGCATGCGGGGGGCATAGCGGGCGAGGATGCCGTGGAGCGTCGTAATGTCCGAGTAGCCGCAGAAGGGCTTCTCGCAGCCGGCAAGCGCGCCGAGGTCGAGATAGTCCAGAAGGCGCGCCGCTCCGTAGCCCCCGCGCGCGCAGAGCACGGCGTCCGACTTAGGGTCGAGAAGCGCGGCCTGGAGTTCGGCGGCGCGGCGGCGGTCCTCGTCGACCGTATGCGGGCGCGCGTCGAAGGCGAGATCTCCGATCCTCACCTCGAAGCCCTCGGCCTCCAGGGCGGCGATCCCGGCCTTGACCTCCTCGTCAGGCGGCTTGCACGACGGTGTGACGACGCTCACGACAGCGGACATGGCGCGCTCCTCCAGAACCTGGCCGTCCCGCCCCTCGTGAGGGTTCGGGGGGATTCGCGGGGGCCCTTCGTCTCCCGGCGGCGGCAACGTCTCCGGCCACCCGGGGAGGGCGTGCGGGGAACGGAGTGCGCAACGGCGTCGGCGCGACGCGGGGACGCGTCGCCTACCCGGGCATCGGGCAGGTTCGGCGGCAGTGAATGGCCAATAGTCGAGACGAACGCGGGAGGTGAGCATGGGCACGCGGATGCGCGCGCATTCCACCGCAGGGCGACATTGGGTGTACCCAGTCGCCTTCCGCGACGTGGCTCGGGCGCTCCGCGAGTTCCCCATCGAGCACCGCCGACTCGTCCGCGAGGTGCGGCTCTCCTTTCATCGCGGCGGAGCGTACGGGCGCGGGCGAAACGGCGTTGTCGACCTGAACTGCGGGATGCTTCCGTCGGGTGAGCACCTCCTCCGGCCCCGGAAGGACTACGGCGTGCCGGACTGCGCCCTGCGGTTCGGGGGCTGTGCGGCGCGCCTCGGCGGGCGAGTGTACGAGATCTGGGAGCGCGAGTGCTTTCGGCGCTACATCCTGGCGCACATCTTCCCGCATGAGGTGGCGCATCTGGTTCTGGAGGCGGAGGCCGCGCGGTCGGGGGACCTGCGGGCGGAAGAGCGCTTCTGTGAGGACTACGCGTGGCGGATGGAGCGCCGCCTGAGTTTTGCCGAGGGCGCGGACGAGGACGAGCCCTGGTGATCTCTCGTGGCGCGCTGACCCTTGGCTTTGCGGTGATCGCGCTCGTGCTGCTCGGGGCGCTCGTTGCGCTGGCGGTGCTCGCCGCGCCGCCGGCGCCGGAGCCGCTTGCGCCAACGACGCCGACACGGGCGGACCCAACCGACGTCAAAGTCGCTCCGGCTGCCCCCGATGCGGAGCCCGTCGAGCCGGGTTCCTCTGAGCCGGCCCACACGGAGGCGGAGAGCGCGCCGGCGATCGAAGACGAACCCTCGCCGCTGCCTCCTGACCAACGGAGCATCACGTGCTTCCGGGGGAACCCCGAGCGGAGCCTGTCGGGCGTGGGAACCGTCCCGCGCCACCCGAGGCTTCTCTGGAGGTTCCAGACGAAGACGAAGAACGAGGGGCCGTACGAGCAGCGGGGTGACCCCTCGCTTACGCCTGGCGTGGGCTGGCACGGGCTCGGGTGGACGGGCCAGCCGTGCATTCTCGACGGGAGCGTGTACTTCGGGTCGGTGGACTCCTACGTCTACAGCCTCGACCTCGCCACCGGCCAGGAGCGCTGGCACTACGGAACGCACCACAACGTGAAGGGCAGCATCTCGGTGCTCGATGGGGCCATCTACCACGGAGGCCGAGACAACAAGATCCGCCGGTACAGCCTGCGTGGCGAGATGGTGTGGGAGACCAGGATCGGGCAGGACACGGACTCGAACCCGATCCTCGTCGAGGGAAAGCTCGTCATCGGCGGGGAGGACAACTCGGTCTATGCGCTCGATCCCGAGACCGGGGTCATCCTCTGGCGGTACACGCCGACGGCGGGAAGCTGCGAGTGCAGCCCGTGCTACGCCGAGGGCACGATCGTCATCGGCTCGAGCGCGGGCGGGCTGTACTGTCTCGACCCTGAGGACGGGAGCCTCATCTGGCAGCTAGACACCGGCGGCGACGGAGACCCGACGCCCGTCTACATGGACGGATGTGCGTACCACGCGATCGAGATCGGGAACGGCGCGTCGGGCAAGGTGAGCTGCGTCGACGTGGGCAGCGGGGAGTACGTCTGGCGGAAGGACCTCCCTCGCGGGGTGTGGGCGACGGTCGCCGTGAACCCCGTCCTGAAGCGCCTCTACGTCGGCTGCAACAACGGGACCCTCTACTGCCTCGACCCCACCGACGGCTCGACGATCTGGGAGCGGAAGCTCACCGGGGCGCGGATTTGGTCGTCGCCCGTGGTCGTGGACGGGTGCATCCTGGTCGGCGTGCGGGATGGGACGCTCTGGTGCCTCGACGAGGAAATCAGTGAGCCGCTGTGGGTTTTCGACGAGGGCTTCGACATCGACGCGACGCCGGCCGTCGCCGATGGGAAGATCGTGATCGGCAGCCAGAGCGGTTGGGTGTATTGCATCGGGGAGGATCCCCAGCAGGTAGACCTCGATCCGCACTGGTTCCGCGCGGGGCCGGAGTTCTCAGTCGCGACAGACCACGCCGGCGCCGCGCCGACCGTCGTCAGCTCAGCCCCCGATCCCGAGACCTACCAGGATACGCACGCGGCCTGTTCGGAGAACCTGCGCCTCCCGGTGTACGGTCCGGGCTACCACCCGGGGCTCTTTGCGAGGTGGAGCCGGGCGATGGCGCGCTTGGGGGCTGGGTAGGGCCCGGAGGGGTCCCGCGCGAATGCACTGGCTGATCACAGAGGAGGCCGCGCATGTCGGAACGTGTGTCCCGCAGGGAATTCCTCAAGCGTTCAGCGATCATCTCCGCCGGTTTGTCGTTACCCGCGATCGCGCCCGCCCGCGCGCTCGGCGCCGAGGACAAGGTCGCGGCAAGCGAGCGCATCGTGGTGGGCATGATCTTCATGGGCGGCATGAACGGGGGCCACCTCGGGGGCCTTCTGGGCAACCCGATGGTCGAGGTCGTCGCGGTGTGCGACGTCGACGCGGAGCGACTGGAATCGGCCCGTGCGCGAGTGGGCGAGCGTTGCGCGGCCTACCGGGACTTCCGTGAGTTGCTCGACCGGCCGGACATCGACGCGGTCTGGATCGCGACGCCCGATCATTGGCACACGCTCACCTCGATCGCCGCGTGCCAAGCGGGCAAGGACGTCTACTGCGAGAAACCGCTCACGGTGACCATCGCCGAGGGACGGGCGCTCGTGAACGCGGTGAGGCGCTACGGGCGGGTGTTCCAGGTCGGCAGCCAGCAGCGCTCCGACTGGAACTTCCGCTATGCCTGCGAACTGGTTCGCAGCGGCGAGATCGGGACGCTGAAGAGCATCCAGGTCGGCATCGGTGGGGCGCCCACGAGCGGTTGGCAGGCGAACGAGGACCCGCCGGCCGCCCTCGACTGGGATCTCTGGCTCGGGCCGACGCCGAAGGTCCCGTACAACCCGCTCCGCAGTCACTACAACTTCCGCTGGCACTACGACTACTCGGGCGGGATGATGACCGACTGGGGCGCCCACCACAACGACATCGGCCAGTGGGGCCACGGGATGGACGGGTCCGGCCCGGTGCACATCCATGGCAGGGGGACGTTCCCGACAACCGGCCTCTACAACACGGCCACGAGCTTCCACATCGTCTACACGTACGCCGATGGGATCCCGATGGTCTGCTCCTCCTCGAACCCCGGCGGGGTCACTTTCGAGGGCTCGAACGGGAGCATCCATGTGGACCGCGGGGTGCTGTCGTCGGAGCCCGCCGAGATCATCCGGACGGCGCTCGGTCCGCGCGACGTGCATCTCTACGAGAGCAAGGGCCACCACCAGGACTTCCTCGACTGCGTGAAGTCGCGGGAACGACCCATCTGCGACGTGGAGATCGGTCACCGGTCGGTGTCCGTCTGCCATCTCGGGAACATCGCCATCCGCACCGGACGGGAGATCGCGTGGGACCCGGAAACAGAGACAATCACGAACGATCGGGAACTCAACCGGTGGCTCTCGAGACCGTACCGGGCGCCGTGGAGCTTGCCGTAGGTGGGCGCGAGGACACAGAGGGCCGGATGCGGCCCCTCCATTCACCCGTCGCCCCGTTCGCCGAAGGAGCCGCACTCATGAATCGCGCACACGCGCTCTTCGCGCTCATCGTTGGGCTCGCGCTAGTCTGTGCCGGGCAGGGCGTGGCCGTTGCCCAACAGGACTCCGTCGCGACGCTGATCGAGCGGCTGAGTGGCGAGAACGCGAGTGTTCGAGAGGCCGCCGCAAGTGCGCTCGCGGACTCGGGCGTCGACGCCGTCGGGCCGCTGTTCGCGCTGCTCGATTCCGTCGAAGGCGACCCGACGGCGCTCGCGCGGAACGCCGTCGAGGCGCTCGTGCGCGGCATCAACGACCCCGTCGAGGCGAGCGCGGCCGCTGACGCGCTGCTTCGGGAAGCGCGGTCCCGGACGCGGCCGGAGGTCGTTCAGGAGGCCATGCGACTGCTCGCACTGGTCGCCAACGGTGAGCAGGTCGACGCGATCGCGCCGATGCTCGGCGATCCGGGCGTTTTCGACATGGCCATCTACGTGCTGGCCTGCACGCCGGGGCCGGAGGCCACGGAGGCTCTGGTCGCGGCACTGGCGCACGCGGATTCCCCGGAGAGGGCCGTCGCGTTTCTGGGCGCTCTCGGCGAGCGCGGCGACGAAGCCGCGGCCGAGGCCGTGGCGCGGAGCGCGTCGTCCGAAGACGAGAGCGTCCGTCGTGCGGCGCTGACGGCGCTCGGGCGCATCGCATCGCCGGTCTCCGAGGAGTGCCTCGGTGCGTCGTTCGACGGGCCCAACGCGGTGACCGCGCGCGCGGCCTACCTCGCCCTCGCCGACCTGATGCTCGCTACGGGCAGGCGCATGTCGGCGGCGCGGATGTTCGAGGAGTACGCGGGACTCGCCGTCACTGAGCAGGACCGCTGCGCGGCCCTGCGTGGGCTCGCCAAGACGGGCGGGGCGACCGTCGACGATTTGGCGGAAGCGCTTCGGTCGGGAGGCCGGGATCTGCGCGGCGTCGCACGGGAGGAACTCGCTCGGTCAGAGGATCCTTCGGCCACCGAGGCCGCCATCGGGATCGTTGCGGACGGGTCGGATGAGGCAAAGGTCGCGGCCCTGTGGGTGCTCGGGAAGCGTGGGGGCGAGGACGCCGTCGGCGTCGCCCTCCGCGCAGTCCGCGATGGCGACGAAGCGGTGCGCCTAGCCGGCTACAACGCATTGGCCGAACTCGCGGCGCCGCGGAGCGCGCATGACCTGATGCGGTACGTTCTCCGCGAGGAGCCCGGCGAGGCGCGCGAGGCAGGGATTCGGGCCATGGTACGCATCGACGGCGAAGAGGCCGTGGACGCCATCTCGGGAGCCGTGGCCGGCTCCGTCGAGATACCCGACGAAACGCGGATCGCGCTGCTGCGTTCGCTCGGGGCGCGGCATGGTTCGAGAGCGGCGCCGATCATCATCCATGCCACCGGTTCCGACTCCGAGCCTGTCCGCATCGCGGCGTTCGAGGCGCTCGGGGACCTTGCTGACGCGACGGCGATCCCGTCGCTTCTTGCGCACGTGGCTCCGGGGAACCGTGAGAGCGATCTGCCGCGCCTCGTGGCCGCCATCGCGCGCGTTCCGCGTGAGGCCGCGATGCCGGAGTTGCAGGCGGCGCTCAGGAGTTCGTCTCTCGATGGCCCAGCCGTCGCGCTCGCCGTGCTCGGGAGCTACAGGGATGCGTCGCTCCGTCCGCTGTTCCTGGAGTGGGCCAGCGACCAGTGGGATGTGAGGGCCGCGGCAGCGATCGAGGCGCTAGCGGGAATCGCGGAGCCCGGCGACCTGGCTCTCTTCCGCCAGTATGCGGGCGATGCTCGGGCTGAGGTGGCGGCGGCCGGAGTGCGCGGGCTGCTCACGCTCGCGGAATCGCGCGAGCCGCAGGATGTGCAGGCGCTTGCGCTCTACGTGGAGTCGCTGCCGATCGCGCGTGAGGACGCGGAGAAGCGGCGGGCCCTCGGCGGCATCGCGCGCATCGGAGACCCGTCAGCGCTCGAGGTCGTGCGGCCGCTGCTCGACGCCCCCGGTGGAGTCGCCAATGAGCTTGCGGCCGCCATCGCACCCATCGCCGACCAGCGGAAGGACACCAACCGCGAGGAAGCCATTGAGCTGTACTCCAAGGCTCTGACCCTCACGAGTGACCGGGACCTGCTGGTACGGACCGCTCGGGCACTGCGGGACCTCGGCGTGGAGACCGACCTCGCGGCATCCGGCGGGTTCATCACTGGCTGGTGGGTGGCGGGACCGTTCAAGACGCGGGAGGCGCTCCGTGGGATGGATCTCGTGGACCCCGCCGCCATCGACCTCTCGAAGCCGGTGACCGGTGAGGGGCAGGAGTCCGCGTGGACGCACCATCGGGTGGACGATCCTTTGGGGCTCATCGATCTCGAGACCGCTGTCGCGCGGATGGACAACGTCGGCTGCTACCTCTACGCCGAGGTGGAGAGCGACGCGGACCGCGAGGTGACGCTCAAGGCCGGAAGCGACGATGACCTGATCCTGTGGCTGAACGGGGAGCAGGTGATCCGAAGTCTGACCGACCGCGGGTGGACGCTCGACCAGGATGTCGTGAGCGTGAAGCTGCGGAAGGGCACGAACACGATCCTCTGCAAGGTGCTTCAGGGGGGCGGGCAATGGTCGTGCTCGGTTCGGCTCGTGGGTGAGGACGGGAACCCGCTGGTGCTGCCGCAGAGGAGGCCGTAGGGCCGGCGTGCC
>CAZCER010000156.1:0-9232 GCA_964497385.1 uncultured Armatimonadia bacterium
GCCCCGCTTCGCGGCGAGCTGACGGTCGCGAAGGACGGGAAGGGTGACTTTGCGAGCGTGGCCGAGGCCGTGGCGTTGGCGGCCCCCGGGAGTCGCATCGTGGTCAAGCCTGGCGTGTACACGGAGGGCGTGACCCTCTCGAGCGCGATGGAACTGGTTGGCGACGGCCCGCGCGGGGAGATCGTCCTCGAGTGCCGAGACCCGAAGTCGAACTGCTTGCACGTGACCTCGGGCGACGCGGTGCTCCGCAACCTGGCCTTTCGGATGCGGAGCGGACCCGACTCCGGCCGCTCGGCGGTGTGGGTGCGAGGCGGGCGTCCCGCTTTCCACGACTGCCAGTTCACTTCGGCTTCGGGGGCCTGCGTGACCATCGAGGAGACCGACACGAGCCCGTTCTTCCGAGGTTGTGAGATCCACGGCGGGCGCGTGAACGGCGTCGTGGTGGCGCGCCGCGCGCGCGGGACGTTCGAGGAGTGCGAGATCCATGGCAACGGGTCATCGGGCGTGGGCGTGAAGTCCGGCGCGAACCCCGTGTTCCGCAAGTGCGTCATTCGCGATGGTCAACGCGGTGGGGTCGTGGTGATCGACGGCGGCCGGGGCGAGTTCGTGAGCTGCGAGATCGTCCGGAACGGCGGCGCGGGCGTCGGCGTCGGCAAGGGTGGGGAGCCGATCTTCCGCCACTGTCGTGTCCAGCAGAACAAGGAGGACGGCGTCTGCGTCCTCGACGGCGGCGGAGGGTACTTCGAGCGTTGCGATCTCCGGCGCAACCAGTGGGGGCCCTGGAAGATCGCGCCCGGGTGTCGGGTCGTCCGGAAGGACAACGTCGAGTAGCGTACCGACCGCGCCGCAACCCTCGCCCGTCTGGCGTGTCCAATGGAGCGGATGGCTTCTGAAAGCTAACGGAGCATGCGGGCCCGTTGGACGCCAGGAGGCGTAGCGCCCCCGCTCTCCCCCGTGACGAGACCGACTCGCCCGGCCTGGACAACAACCGTAACCGATGGACAACACAGCTCGAACGACCCGACGCATGCGCGCCGGTCGTTTCGTCACCACGGTTTCCCCGTGACGCGAGCGCCACCCCGGAAGGAGAGATTCATGGAATCCACGCGCCCAACGGTCGAGTACCGGCCACGCTACATCACCAAGCTGGAGAGGCTCAGCCATCTCACGGCAGAGGAACGCGGCGCCCTGCAGCCCGTTTGTGACCGATACGCGTTTCGCGCAAACGACTACTACGCGAGCCTCATCAACTGGGACGATCCTGACGATCCCATCCGGCGCATCATCATTCCCGCGACGGACGAACTCCGCGAGTGGGGGCGGCTGGACGCCTCGGACGAGCAGAGCTACACCGTCGCGCCAGGGCTCCAGCACAAGTACGCCTACACCGCCGTGCTCCTCGTGAACGAGGTCTGTGGAGGCTTCTGCCGCTTCTGTTTTCGCAAGCGGCTTTTCCAGAACGGCAATGACGAGGTCACCCGCGACGTCGGCCCGGGGCTCGCCTACATCGGGGCGCATCGCGAAATCAACAACGTTCTGCTCACCGGCGGCGACCCGTTGCTTTTGTCGACCAATCGTCTCGAGTCCATCATCAAGCCGCTCCGACGCATCCCCCACGTGGGCATCATCCGGATCGGCTCGAAAATGCCGGCGTTCAACCCGTTCCGCATCCTCAACGATCCCGACCTGCTGACGATGCTCTCCCGCTACAGCACGCGCGACCGGCGCGTGTACGTGATGGTGCACTTCAACCACCCGCGGGAGCTGACCGAGCCGGCTCTTCGGGCCTTGGACCTCTTGCAGAAGGCGGGCGTGGTCCTGTGCAACCAGACCCCTCTGCTCCGCGGAGTCAACGACGATCCCAACGTGCTCGCCGAGTTGCTGAACAAGCTCTCCTACGCGGGCGCGCCCCCGTACTACCTCTTCCAGGGACGGCCGACGGAGGGCAACCGTCCCTTCGCGATCCCGGTCGAGGAGAGCTGGGAGATCGTCGAGAAGGCCCGGACGCACTGCTCGGGGCTGGCCAAACGCGCTCGGCTCACCATGTCGCACTCCAGCGGAAAGATCGAGATCCTCGGGCGCATGGGACGCCATGTCCTCATGCGCTACCACCGCGCCGCCGACCCCCAGTCACGCGGACGGTTCATGCTCTTCCGGAGCAACCCCGAAGCGTACTGGCTGGACGACTACGCGGAGCCGGTCGAGGAACACCCCGCCGTGGGGCGCTTCCTGTGGGCCGAACCCGCTTGACGGTAAGCCTTGGGGCCCGGTCCGGTGAGGCCGCGCCCCGAGGCCCTGTCGGGCAAGCGCTTTCTCGGAGGGCGGCGACCCGCGCGCGCACGTTTCGCAGAATCGTTTTGACTCGGCGTTCCGCCTTCGCTATCATACCGATGCACTAGAGGAGCACTGCCAGACTAGAGGGACTTTCGCGACAAAGAACGCCCGGCGGGAACGTCGGGCGTTGGAGTCTCTCAGGCCCCCAGGAGTCACACCCTACCAGGTGATGGGGGTGCGGAATGCACAGGCAGCACAGGCGCGATGCTAGTGGTGCGGTCGGCGCAACCCAGTTTCACACGGGTGGCCCGACTGGAGCGGGTGCGGTTCCGTCTGTGGGCGCGTGGGTCGCGCTCCCATGTCTTCGAAGTGCGTCCAAGGGTCGACAAGAACTCCAGGCGCTTCCCGACGAGGACCTTGTGCGTCTCTCACGGGGCGGCTATCGGGAGGCCACCGAGCATCTTCTCGGCAAGTACAAGGGGCTTGTCGAGAGCAAGGCTCGCACCTTCTTTCTGGCCGGCGCGGAGAGAGACGACGTCATCCAGGAGGGCATGATCGGTCTGTTCAAGGCCATCCGCGACTTCCGCGCCGAGAAGATGGTCGCGTTCCGCTCCTTCGCCGAGACGTGCGTCACCCGACAGATCATCACCGCGACGAAGATGGCGACGCGGAAGAAGCATCGACTGCTCAACACGTCGATCTCGCTGGACGTTCCATCCGACGACTCGGGAGGATCCGACGCTCTCGAGGCCCCTTCCCCCGCGTTGCGCCACTCGTCGAGCCCGGAGCAGATCGTGCTCGGCATGGCCACCGCTCGGGAGATCAACGCGCGAATGCGCACCTCGCTCTCGCGGCTCGAGTGCGTCGCCCTTTCCGCGTACATGGCCGGACGGTCGTACCATGAGATCGCCGACATTCTACGGATGACGCCCAAACAGATCGACAACGCCCTCCAGAGGGCCAAGCGCAAGATGAAGGATAAGCTGGCGCGCAGCCTGCACGGCCCGGAGACCCAGCAGGGCTAGCCGTTCGCCTGGATCGAGGCGGGTCGGAAGCGCGCGCTCCGGAAGGCGGTTGGACGTGCCGGCTGAGGTGAAGCGGGCGTTGCGCCGAAGGCTCAAGGCCATGCGCGACAGCATGGATCCGGCGGAGCATGGGCGAGCCAGCGCCCTCATTGTTGAGCACCTGCGCGCCCTGCCCGCGTTTCGCTCGCCCCAAGGCGTCCTTGCCTGCTTCCCCTACCACAATGAAGTCGATGTCGCTCCGTTGCTGGAGAGCCCCCCGGACGGCTCGCGCGTGTACGTCCCGCGCGCCGACTTCCACTCCCGCGCGTTGTCGGTGGCGCCCTATCCTTGCGAGCTTGTCGTGACCGAGCTTGGTCTCCGAGAGCCGGCGCCGGACGCGCCCACGCTCAGCTCCGAGGAGATCGCCGCGAACCTCACGCTCGTGTTGATGCCCGGCGTCGCGTTCAGCCGGAAGACCCGCCACCGTCTCGGCTACGGAGGGGGCTTTTTCGATCGCTTTCTCGCGCTCTACCCTCTGCGGTCGGTGGGGATAGGCTTCGATTTCCAGATGCTCCCGAAACTGCCCTACGACGACCTGGACAGGCCTCTGGACATGCTTGTGTCGGAAGAGGGCGTCGTCAGTCCGTAGCGTCCGGCCCCGAGAAAGCAAAGACGAGCGTCGCGCGGACGCTCGTCTTTGTTTTCGCAGGGATGGCCGCGCTCGACTACTCCGCCTTGCACTTCTCCAGGAGGGCCCGCGCCTTCAGGAAGTCCCCCACGCGGTCGGGGCCGCCCTCGCGTTCGACGCACAGCACTCCCTTGTAGCCGATGGACTTCAGCTTGGCGATGAAGGCGGGGATGTTCACCTGGCCCTCGCCGAGGGGCGTCTCGTGCCCGAGCTTGCCCTCTTCGGTCGGCCACTCGCCGTCCTTGCAGTGACAGGACACGATCCAGGGGGCCAGCACATCGACGGCCTCGATCGGCTTGTCCTTGCCGTAGAGAATCATGTTCGCGGGGTCGAAATTCACCCCGACGTTGGGTCGGTCGATCGCCTCGATGAACTCGCGCATCTCCTCCGCGGTCTCCTGGCCGGTCTCAAACACGAACGTCAGGCCTCGGGCGGCGCAGTAGTCGACGAGTTCCCGGATCGTCTCGAGGAGGCGTTGGTACTTCGGCGACGCCTTGTCGCGCGGCACGAAGCCGATGTGGGCCGCCGCGTGGGGCGCGCCGACCGCGACGGCGAAGTCGATCGTCTTCTTGGCGGTCTCGATGCGCTCGGCTAGCTTCTCCTCCCAGAGGAAGCCGACGGTGCGCTCGACGGCCGCGATGTCCACGTAGCTCTCCTCCGGAAAGCCGATGAACTGCGTCGTCGGCGTGACGCCGGCGTCGGCGAGGGCCGCCTTCACCTTGGCCGCGTACTCGCTGGTGAGCTGCTCCGGCGTCCACGGGCAGAGCTGCGTCGCCTTGACGCCCAGCTCCTTCAGCTTCGCGATCGCCTGCAGAGGATCCGACTCCCCAATGCAGCACAGCATGACGCCGATCTCAAGAGGTTCCATGCACCGCACCCTTTCCAACCTGGTCCGTCGCCGGCGGCGAGCCGCCGAGCGCTCTACGCGTCCACATCGAGACAGGAGAGCATCGACTCGACCATCTCCGGCAAGTCGGCCAGCACCCGCTCGAAGTCCTTCCCCTTGATCCCGCACGCGGGCAGCGCCCGCAGGTCAAACGAGTAACGCAGTCCATCCCGGCCCAGATGGTAGCCTTTCATCATCGCCGCCACGTCGCCGATGTGGACCGCCGCAGGCAGGAACAACTCCGTATGCATCTGCGGCTTGTGATGCCAACGCAGGCCCTCAACCAGCGCGTCCGGGAAGCTCCACTTGAGGGCGACCTCCGCTCCCGCGGCGGCGTGGTCGAACCCCAGCACCTGACGCTCCGCCTCATCGAAAGAGGCGCCGGTCGAGAAGACGGTTTCCACAATCACTTCCCAGCTCTCCGCGACATAGGCGTGAAGCACGAGCTTCCCGATGTCGTGTAGGAGGCCGACCACGAAGGCCGGCTCCGCGTCGCGTCCCGTCCGGTCGGCGATGATCTGCGCCGCGCAGCCCGCCGCGACGCTGTGCTGCATGAACGCGGCCGGGGTCATCTCGTACCCCGTGGCCCCGATCTTCAGCAAGGGAGCCATCGACGCCGCGAGCGCCAGGTCGCGGATGCGATTGTGCCCCAGCATGACCACGGCCCGACTCAGTTCAGAGACCGAGCCGCGCAGGCCGAAGTAGGCGGAGTTCACGACCCGCAGCACTTTCGCGGCGAGCGACGGATCGGACGAGATGGTCTGCACCATCTCTCTGGCGCCCGCCCGAGGGTTGTCCATGATCTGGATGAGTCGTACCGCGGTCATCGGCAGCGCCGGAAGCGCATCCACGCGTTCCGCCAACGCGGCGGCCGTAAGCGTCGGCATTCGGGCCGTCTCCTCGCTTCCTCCACTGCAGCCCGCCCACCGCATCCAACTTGTGCCAATTTCTCTGGCGCCGCTCCGTCTCCTCCCGTGCGCGCGGCCTCGGTCTAGAGGTCCAAGGCGCTGATCGAATCGCGCCCCGAAAGAGGTACGAAGAGACGCACGTAGGCCTGACAGGCGTAGCGATCGGTCATCCCGGCGACGAAGTCGGTCGTGCGCGTCACCCGTTCGGCGAGAGGCAGGTCGCGCTCGTGAGGCCGCAGGAAGGGAGCCCGATCCGGGCGCTCCACGAAGTAGCGGAAGAGTTCGGAGACGATCCGCTCGCCCCGTGAGCCCGGGAAGTTCGGACTCACGGAGGGCGCGTACACCCTCTGGAAGAGCACGTCCTTGAGGGCGTCCAGGGCGGAGGCGACGTCCGCGGCCATTTCCAGGTAAGGCTTCCCCTCGCTATGGACGATCACCGAGCCCACCAGCGTCGTGATGCGCTCGCCATGCGTGGAACCGAGGCAGCGGGCAACCTCAGACGGCAGGTCTTCCTCGAAGAGCACACCGGCCCGTCGCGCGTCGTCGAGGTCGTGGTTCACGTAGGCGATGCGGTCAGACCAGCGGACGACCTTCGCCTCGAGCGTCGCCGGCGTGTCGCCCTCGAGGCGCGCGCCGGTGTCCGACGTGCCCTTCGAGTGGTGGAGGATGCCGTCGCGGACCTCCCAGGTGAGATTCACCCCTTGTCCGTCGCGCTCGATCACGTCGACGACCCGCAGAGACTGCTCACTGTGGGCGAACCGTCCGGAGGGAAGGTACTCGCGGATCGCGGCGTCCAGAGCCCTCTCGCCCGCGTGGCCGAAGGGGGTGTGACCGAGATCGTGCGCGAGCGCGATCGCCTCGATCAAGTCCTCGTTCAGCCGCAGGGCGCGACCGATCGTGCGGGCGATCTGGCAGACTTCGAGCGTATGGGTGAGCCGCGTGCGGACATGGTCACCGCTCGTGGGAAGGAAGACCTGCGTCTTGCCGGCCAGCCGCCGGAACGACTTGCAGAGGTGGATGATCCGGTCGCGATCGCGCTGGTAGCACGTCCGCAGCGGACAGGGCTCCTCCGGTCGCTCCCGACCGCGACTCGCCTCCGAACGCGTCGCGAAGGGCGAGAGCTGCGAGCGCTCGCGCTCCTCGGTCATCCGTCGGACGTCGTCACGCGGCGGCGTGGGGGCGGCGCCCCGGTTCGTGGATTGCGGCGGACACTCCATCGCGTCGGACACCTCGCTCAGCCACTCAGTAGGCGCGGCGCGTCGGAAGTCCTTCTCGGCGGCGGTCGCGGCCGTCAGCGGCCCTCGCGGCGAAACGCCTCGCTCGTGGCCGGTATCAGCTCGTGGTCCAGGGCGAAGCGCACCAACTCCGCCGTGCCCTTGACGCCCAACTTCGTGCCGATGTTCTGCCTGTGCGTCTCGACCGTCTTCACGCTGATGTGAAGGCGTTCGGCTATAGCCTTGTTGGAAGAGCCCTCGATGATGAGCTGCAACACCTCCCGCTCGCGCGGGGTCAGCTTGGTCTGGGACTTCGACGCATCGTCGGGCCCCGCTCGCCACGCGTCGATCACGTGTCCCGCGACCGAAGGCGACAGGTAGGAGCCCCCTGCGGCGACCGTCTCGATGGCCTCGCGCAGTTCTTCCGGCGCCGAGTCCTTGAGGAGATACCCCGCCGCCCCCGCTTGCAGCATTCCAAGCACAACGGGGGCTCCGGCGTGCATCGAGAGCGCAAGCACCCGAGACGGCACGCCGAGAGCGACGATCTGCCGCGTCGCTTCGATCCCGCTCATCCCCGGCATGCCCACGTCCATGACCACCACGTCGGGATGGAGTTCATCCGCCAGAAGCACGGTGGCTCGGCCGTCGGACGCCTCCCCCACCACCTCGATGCCGGGCTCCGTCTCCAGGAGATGGCGCAGACCAAGACGGAAAAGCTGATGGTCGTCGGCGATGAGGACGCGTAGGCTCACCTGCGGTCCCTCCCCTCAACGCGTGGGTGAAAGCCCGTATCGGGCCGGCGAAGTGTTCGCCGCCCGCCGGAGCGATCCTCATCGCGTTCTGAGAGGAACTTCGGCGACGCGCTGCGGGCCGTTGCGGGGTCCTGTGCGGACGGGGCGGCCTCGGTGGGCCGCCGGACCCCGTGCGAACCGCTCCATCTGAGCAAGCCTCCCTAGAAGACCAGCTCCCCGTCCAGGTCGCCGATGAGCGAGACGTCGCTGGAAGCGCCTATGTCGATCTCACCGATGACCGTGTCCGCCTCCAGAGGATCGGCCTCGCCGAAATCGATCAGGAATCGCCCATCATTGATGATCGGATAAAGGATGGGCCCGATCAGGATGTCGAGGTCGAGCAGCGAGCCGCTGAACGAGGTGGTGTAGCCTCCGGGGTCGGTGATGTAGTCGTTGGCCACGCCGGTCCGAAACTCCATTTCGCCGCCCGGAAGGCCCTCGTAGTAGCCGCGCACCAGCCACAACTCGTACGCGTTGTGAATCACGAGCGTCGCCACGACGGGACGGACCCCGTCCGTCTCGGCCTCGAAGAAGTCGAGCGTGAGCGTGCCGCTCTTGGACTTCGCGGGCAGCGCCACGCCGGCGTCACGGATCACCGCCGCCGCATCCGTCGAATCGGTCGCCTCGAGAGGCACGAAGTTGCCGGCGAAGCCGGTTAGCTGGATGGTTCTCGAGATGACCACGGGCGGCGGCTCCGTGTCATTGGAGGCGACTAGCACGACGCGCGCCCGGACCGTGGCGCCGGGTTCGATGTCCACCGTCGACTCGCCGGCCGCGACCGTCTTGCCGGTGGCGTCGAGGGCCCGCACCGTGACGGTGCGGCCCGCGCCGACGGGGACCTGTATGGTCAGACGGGTCGTCCCGGCCTCGATGTCCGCCTTGGTGATCTCCGCGACGATCGGCTCGATGTCCGGTCCGCTGATGGTGATGCGCAGGCGCTCCGTCTCCGCGGGGATAGCCCGGACCCCGACCTCCGCCGACTCCGCCAACGCGTCGGCGCCAGGCCAGTTCACGCGGATCTCCACATAGCCGTACTCGGGCGGACCCGGCGCGCCACCGCCGCCACAGCCAGAGATCGACGCTGTGAGGCAGGCCGCCAGGGCAGCGCTCAACGCGAACGCCGCCGGTACCGCCGCGGTCCACTTGGGTGGGGTCATGGCCCTATCCCTTCGATGATCAGCGACATCCCGCCGAGGATCTCGTCCCGACTCACGCGCCGCGCCTCGGCGGGCCAGAGTTGATGCGGTTTGCCCGTCAGAGCGACCGGTTCCCGAGGCGCGACCGGCGCCGCCGCGAGCGTGTCGAAAAGGCCCGCCGGGGCCAAGACCGTGATCTCGGCGCTCGGATCGGACCGCACCGGCAGAGCCCATCTCCCGGCCGCATCGGTTGTCGTCTCCGCCAGCGTCACATTCCCCGCCCCGAGGCGGACGACCGCTCCGGCGAGGGGCGTCAACGACGGATGACTTT
>CAZCER010000157.1:0-9179 GCA_964497385.1 uncultured Armatimonadia bacterium
GGAGCAAGCTGCGGTCCGTCGGGAGGATCAGGCGCGTCGGGCCGCTGTACCGGGTCGGCAGCAGGGCGTCGGGCGGGAGGGGCTCACCGAGGAGCGCGGCGAGTTCCGCACCCGGACGGTGCAGCATCGAGGGGAGCGTGTGTTGCTCCAGGTTCGCCACGGAGCCAAGCTCCCCCGGGGTCTCCACGGTCCCAAGAAGGTGGGCGTAGAGCGCCCGGACCCGACGCACGAGTTCGATGCGAAGGGGCAGAGCCTCATTCCGCGCGAGCGCCGCTTGCTCCGCCGGCGCGGCCGCCCGCACTCGCTCGATCGCGGCCTCGTACTCCCCCCACACGCACCGAGCGCGGCCCTGCTCGCGGAGGCAACGGAACGTTTCGAGCCAGTAGGCGAACCGGGCGCGGTTGCCCGCGCCGGTTACGCGGGGCTCGAGCGCCTCGAGGTCCTCGACGAATGCGTAGGCGGGCTCCACCGCCTCCCAGGGCGTCGGATCGGGCGTGAGGCCGCCGGGACCGTTCACCCAGGTTGAGGGTCGCGGCAGGCGGCCGTCCACTGAGGCGAAGACGCTCGCGATGCGGGGAGCGGCCTCGGGCCCGAACTCGTGCGCAGCCCAGTCGAGGTAGAAGTCCTCGCTCGCGACTCCGCGACGGGAGGACTCCTCCGTGGATGCGGGCCAGTCCGCCAAGAAAGCTCCATACACCGGGCCCGCGCAGTTCACCCGACGCTCGACTGCGCTCCCCGCGACCTCGATGGCCGCGATGGACGGGTACTCCACGAGATGCCCGAAGCCGATCGAGAGACGCCCGTCGCGGACCTCGATGCCGTCGATGGTGTAGTCGAGGGCGCGGTTCCGCCCCACCTTCGCGAAGATGTCGAGGGCCGCGATGCGCTTCTCACCCTCGATCGAGACATCGAACACGCGCATGCCGGCAGCTTGGTAGTGGGGCTCGCAGAAGCGAAGGACGACCGTGTAGACGCCGTCCGGAACGTCGAAGTGGTAGCCGCGCACGTCGTAGCGCACGGTCTGGTAGAGCGCATCGTCCTCCGTGTCGGCGATCTCGACATCGCCGAAGCCCGCGTAGCGCCCGCCCTGCGGACCCTCCGCCGCGCTTGCCGTCTCGGCCTCCTCGGGCGAGGGCCAGCCGGGCTGGTCCCAAGCGGCGCGCGCCAGGGCGTCAATGTTGGGGGCGAGCGCGCGCGTCCGCCAGTGAATGCCCATGAGGCCGTTGCAGCCGTAGCCGCGCGCGAGCGCGGCGTCTTCCCGCATGCGGCCCACCCAAAGCTGCGGTGAGGCGAGGGCCGGGTCGTCCTCGAGCCAGGGGATGGCCCACTTGCCCGTGCGCTGGACTCCCAGGAACCCCGACTCCACGGGGGAGTGGCCGACACTGCGGTTGATGCAGCTCAGCGACCAGTCCGGCGGCAGGACCTCGTCGAAGAGCGAGCGATTCGTCTCCGGCCCGAGCACCCACCCGCAGGTGGCAAGGGAGAACGGAGCCTCGATGGCGCGGGCCGCCGCGTCCGCTGTCTCGAAGTCACGAAGCGTGGCCTCGATCTGTTCCGGCGACGTCCCCGACCAAGTCCAGCCCTCCGGGGTCCAGAGCCAGTAGTAGTCGATAGGATAGCCCGCTACGCGGCGGAAGACGCCCTCGTACAGCCGCTGCCGAACCGCGGGGGAGTCCGGGTCGAGGCCCCGCGCCAAAAGGCGCTCGCGCACGCGCGTGGGCAACGTGAGCGGGGCTTCCGTTCCCACACAGGTGCGGACGCCCAGATCGCGCGCGAGACCGAACGCCCCGCGCAGCATCGCTCCGGCGCGCCGAAACACCTCGTTGCAGGCGTCGTCGTCGGTCGGCTGAGGGCAGTGTCCGGACATCACGTCGGCGCCATAGGCATCGTCCGGGAAGAGGGCGGAAGCGCCGCAGTGAAACGAACTTGTGAGCATCGCCTCGTAGCCGAAGATGCCGCGCACGGTGTTCATGTAGCTCGAGGGATAGGACGCGCGGGGGTCGCCCTCACCGTCGAGATCCTCCGGCAAGCCGATCCAGACGGTGGGCTCCGCGTTGGGGGCCAGGTCGGGATACGTGTGGAGCCCGAGGAAGTTCATGCCGAGCTTCGGGAGCTGAGCGATGTAGGCCTTGTAGTCGTCCTCCGTCCACCAGTCGGGCCCCTCCGGGAAGTCGTGAAACGGCTGGATGCCGCGCAGCTCGAAGAGGGGTTCACGGCGCTCGCGCACGAGCGGGAGGTCCGCTAGATCTCGGCGCGCGTCGGGAAGGACGTCGCCGTGCAGGTGAAAGCGCGCGCCATAGCGCTCGGCCAGGCGGTAGGCGGCGTAGAGCAGCCCTGCATCCCCGCCTCCGACCACGTACTGGGTTGCGCCGACGGCGGTCCGCGCCGGCACGAGACGGTAGCTCTGGTCACCCGAGCGGGGCGCGCCGGCTCCCCCGGCGAGAGCGCGGTCGGCCCGGGCGACGACGATTGCCAGGGCCGCCTCAGGGGCACGGTCGGACGCCTCGACCTGAGCCAGGCGGCCGGTAAGCATGTACACGTACCGGCGCAGCTCGTGAGCGGCGAGTTCCTCGGCGGGGGATGCGACGGCGGGGTGCGCGATCACGACCTCGGGCGGCGCGGCCGCCGACGAGGTCGCGCGCCCAAGAACGAACGCGAGAGCGAGAGCGACAAGCGCGCGGCGCGGCAGCGTGGGGTCGTCAGGCAATCGTCACACGGTCCCTTCCGTTCTCCTTGCTCCGGTACAGAAGCGCGTCGGCGCGGGCCGCCAGACCCGCAATGTTGTCGCGCGGGGTTGCCATGCATCCTCCGACGGAGATCGTCACAGCGACCTCGCCGCCTGAGGGCGCGGTGAGGTATGACTGACCGACCAGGGTGCGGAAACGGTTGGCCGTGACCTCCAAGCTCTCGAGATCGCCGCCCTTCAGCACCGCGATGAACTCCTCGCCGCCCCAACGAGCCACGAGATCCTCCGTGCGCGCGGCGGCTTGCAGGGTGCGTGCGACCATGCGGATCACCTCATCGCCCACGGCGTGTCCGTGAACATCGTTGACGCGCTTGAAGTGGTCGATGTCGAGCATCAGGAAGCCGAAGGGCCACTCATAGCGATCCAGTTCGTGCAGGCTGCTCTGAATGCGAGCCTCGGCGTAGCGGCGGTTGGGGAGCTGGCTGAGTTCGTCAAGGTAAGCCATGCGGGCCAGCTCGTCGAGGCGCGCAAGGAGAGCGTGCTGGTCGGCCGCCGACGAGAAGATCTCGATCGCGGCGATGATGTTCCCGGCGTTGTCGCGAACCGGCGCCGTCCGGACGTTCACGGGAGCGCGATGTCCGTCGCGATGGTGCAGGTGGACAAGCACCTCCCGGTTGGCGCCGTCTTCCAGGGTCGCGGCCAAGGGGCAGCGCCCGAGACAAAGGCTCTCACCGTCGTCGTTCACATGACACAGCAGGTTGTCACGGCAGTGCTTGCCAAGCACCTCTTCCCTCGAGTAGCCGGTCAGGCGCTGAGCGCCCTGGTTCCAGTAGAGAATCGTCCGGTCAGGGTCGACCAGGTACACGCCGTCGTAGAGACTCTCGACCATGGTCTCGAACGAGACCCCATTCGCCGGAAAAGCGCTCCGTGCGCCGTCGGCCATCGCGCCACCGCCTCTCCACCTGAGCCGTCCCCGCCGTTGGGCCTTCAGTTCGCCGCGAGACGCCTCCTGCATTCCTCGAGCATGTCGGCCGTCCGGCTCGCGCCCACACGCGTCGCGCCGAGGGCCCGCATGCGGAGCAGAGCGTCGAGGTCTCTCACGCCGCCCGCCGCCTTCACCTGGACGTGGGCCGGCGCGTGCGCGCGCATGAGCCGCACGTCTCCCTCCGTCGCGCCGCCCGTCCCGTACCCGGTCGAGGTCTTGACCCAATCCGCGCCGACCTCGCCGCAGATCTCGCAGAGGCGGATCTTGTGGGCGTCCTCGAGGTAGCAGTTCTCAAAGATGACCTTCACCTTCATGCCTCGCTCGTGCGCCGGGTCGACGACGGCGGCGATGTCCGAGCGCACGTAGGCCCAGTCCCCGCTGAGGACCTTGCTCACGTTCACGACCATGTCGAGTTCCTCGGCCCCGTCGTCGAGCGCCCGCTCGGCCTCGGCCGCCTTCACCGCGATGGTGTGGCCGCCGTGCGGGAACCCGATCGTGGTGCTCGACCTCACGTCGGAGCCCGCGAGCGCGTCGGAGCACATGCGCGCGTAGGCGGGCATGATGCAAACGCTCGCCACATCGTAGTCGAGGGCGAGCCGCACCCCGGCGCGCAACGCTTCCTCACTGAGCGCCGGATTCAGGAGCGAGTGGTCGATCATCTTTGCGACATCGGTGTAGGTGTAGTCCATGCAGATCTCCCCGATCCGCCCGGGAAGGCCAGGGCTAGATCACGAACTGCCGTAGGTACCGACCGCTCAGGCGGAGCGAATCCTTGCGCGCCTCGAGCGACCCCTCGTAGGCGCGGTCCTCGACCTCGATCGCGACGGCGCCGATGTAGCCGACGTCGGTCAACGCGGACATCAGCGCGCCCCAGTTCACGTCGCCGAGGCCCGGCAGCTTCGGGGTGTGGTAGTCGGGCGGGTAGGAGAGAACGCCGACATCCTGAAGCTTTGCGCGGTCGAGCCGCACGTCCTTGGCATGAACGTGGAAGATCCTGGAGGCGAACTCGCGGATGGGCGCGACGTGGTCCATGTGCTGCCACACGAGGTGCGACGGGTCGTAGTTCAGCCCGAAGTGGTCGCTCGGGACGTCCTCGAACATGCGCCGCCAGATCGCCGGCGCGTGCGCGAGGTTCTTGCCGCCGGGCCACTCGTCGTCCGAGAAGAGCATGGGGCAGTTCTCGATGCCGATGCGCACGTCACGCTCTTCGGCGAAGGCGATGAGCGGCTTCCAGACCTCGAGGAAGCGCGGCCAGTTTGCGTTCACGGACTTGGTCCAGTCGCGCCCGACGAAGGTGTTCACGATGCCGACGCCGAGTTTCGCCGACGCTTCGATCACGAGCCTGATGTGCTCGATGTACGTCTGAGCCTCGGCGGGATCGGGCGTCAGAGGATTCGGGTAGTAACCGAGAGCGCTGATCGTCACGCCGGCGTCGGCGAGGACGGACGCGATGCGCTTCACCTCGGCGTCGCTCAGTGCGGCCGCATCGATGTGGGTCACCCCGGCGTACCGGCGCTCGGCCTTGCCTTTGGGCCAACACATGACCTCGACGCACTCGAAGCCTTCCGCGGCCGCGAAGC
The DNA here is from genome assembly GCA_964497385.1 of uncultured Armatimonadia bacterium. Lineage (GTDB taxonomy): Bacteria > Armatimonadota > Zipacnadia > UBA1398 > UBA1398 > CAZCER01. The sequence goes on from CAZCER010000157.1 coordinate 5,252, forward strand.
CGATGACCTCGTCGAAAGAGAGATCGGGCAGGATGGCGCTGCAGAACCCGAGTTGCATCAGTCGTCGCCTCCCGGCTTCACCCAGCGGTTCTCCCGGTTGCTCTTCAGGATGGCCTCACAGAGGAGGATCTCCTGGTGGCCGTCCGCGAAGGTCGGATAGGTGGGCGGGGCCGAGAAGTCGCCGGCCTCGATGTAGCGGTAGAACGAGCGGAAGCACTGCTTGAAGGTGTCAGGGAAGCCCTCGTTATGGCCGCCGGGGTAGGAGATCGCGCTCCGCGCGAGATCGCCGATGAGTCCGGGGTCGCGAATGAGTTGCTCATTCGGACCGTTGCGGCGGCCGATCCAGAGTTCGTTGGGCTGCTCGCTCTTCCACTCCAGCGCGCACTTCGAGCCGGCGAGTTCGTAGCGCAGGAGGTTCTTGCGGCCGGCGGTCACCTGCGAGACCCACAGGCACCCGCGCGCCCCGCCCACGAAGCGCATCAGAATGCAGGCTTGGTCCTCGGTGGTGATGTTCACGGGCTCGGTCTCGACCGGCGCGGACTTGCCGGTGAAGGTCTGGACCTCGCCCTTGGGGCGCTTGCGGATGGGATGCACGGTGTGGAGGTCGGCGCAGAGGCTCTCGACCTCAAGGCCGGTGATCGAGCGCACCAGGTCGAGCCAGTGGGTGCCGATGTCGGCGACGGCGCGGAGTTCGCCGCCCTCCTCCGCGAGGACGCGCCAGTTGTAGTCGGTGTCGTAGAAGAGCCAGTCCTGAACGTAGCTGCCGCACACCGAGTAGACGTCGCCCAACTCGCCTTTGGCCATGCGATCGCGCGCTTCGAGGCAGAGCGGGTAGTACCGCAAGTTGTAGTTCACCGCGGCCGCGAGCCCCGTGGACTCCGCGAGGGCGACGAGTTCGGCGGACTCGGTCGAGTTCATCGCGAGCGGCTTCTCACAGAGGACGTGCTTGCCGGCCTCGAGCGCCCGTTTGGCCATCGGGAAGTGCAAGCGGTTGGGGGTCGCCAGGTGGACCGAGCGCACGGAGTCATCGGCGAGCACTTCGTCGAAGCCGCCATAGGCTCTCGGCAGGCCCAGTGTCGCCGCCGCGCTCCGGGACTCCGCGTCATCGACTCCGAGGATTCCGGTCACCTTGAGGCCCGCGCGGCGGAGCCCCTCCACATGCACCGGGCCGATGAAGCCCGCTCCCACCACCGCAACGCCTATGTTCGTCATCGTGAACCTCCCTCATATCCTGGTCCGAAGCGCCGCGGAACCGCGCGCACCGGGCCGTTTCGGGCCATTCCGCGCGTGCCGGCCAAGGCCCTCCAGGCGGCTCCGCACGGAAGGCCCCGGGGCGACCGCCCCCGAATGACACGCGACCACAAAGCTACTGGAGGACCCATGAAGACTTCCCACCTCGTCGGCCTGATGGGCCTGTCCGTTCCTGTCCTGTTCGGAGCCGCTGACGCGGCTCCATCACCCCCGGGGCTCCGCCCGCCGGCGACGCCCCTCGTGGCGTCGAACCCCTATTTCAGCATCTGGTCCTTCTCGGACGAGCTTCACGGCGAGGAGACCAAACACTGGACGGGCGCGCCGCACCGTCTCTCGAGCCTCATCCGCGTGGATGGCGCGTGCTACCGCTTGATGGGCGTGGAGCCGGCGGACGTGGGCGCCGCCCGGCAGACCTCGCTCCGCGTGCTGCCCACGCGCACGGTCTACACGTTCGAGGCCGGTCCCGCGACGATCGAGATGACCTTCCTGACGCCGTCGCTTCCCGACGACCTCGACGTCCTCGCGCGTCCGGTCACCTACGTCACTTGGGCCGTGCGGTCGCGCGACGGCGCCGCGCACGAGGTCTCAGTCTACCTGGACGCGGCGGCCGAGATCGCGGTGAACGAGCCCGAACAGGCGGTCGTGTGGAGGCGGCTGAGCGTGGGCGCGAACGAGGCGCTGGCGCTGGAGTCGAAGGATCAGCCGGTGCTTCAGAAGCGAGGCGACAACCTCCGCATCGACTGGGGCGCGCTCTACGTGATGCCGCGTGCGGCGGAGGGCGTCGCTTCGGCGCTCGCGCCGGGGGCTGTCTGCCGGGGCGCCTTCGCGGCGGGTTCGCCGCTGCCGACGGACGATGCGGCGATGCCGCGTCCGGCGGGGGAGAACCAGCCGGTCGCCGCCCTCGAGATGTCGCTCGGGCGAGTCGGCGGCGAAGGAGCCGAGCGCACGGCGCTGCTCGCCTACGATGAGCGCTGCAGCATCCGCTACTTCGAGCAGGACCTGGTTCCCTACTGGCGGCGGAGCGGTTGGGAGGCGGACGACCTCCTGAGCGCCGCGGCTCGGGAGCACCCCGAACTCGCGAAGCGTTGCGCGGCGTTCGACGCCGAACTCCTCGCGGACCTCACGGACCTCGGCGGCCCCCAGTATGCGGACATCTGCTCCCTTGCCTATAGGCAGTGCTTCGCCGCGAACGGGCTTGCGGCGGACGCGGCGGGGCGGCCGCTCCTGTTTCCGAAAGAGAACTTCTCGAACGGGTGCATCGCGACGGTCGATGTCATCTATCCAATGGCGCCGCAGTTCCTGCTTCTCAGTCCATCGCTCATGAAGGCCTCCCTCCGACCCGTCATGGACTACGCGGCCTCCGAGCGCTGGCGCTTCCCCTTCGCCCCCCACGACCTCGGCACGTACCCGCACTCGACGGGGCAGGTCTACGGCGGCGGGGAGCGGACCGAAGAGAACCAGATGCCCGTCGAGGAGAGCGGCAACATGCTGATCCTCCTCGCGGCGCTTGCCCGGGCGGAGGGGAACGCTTCGTTCGCCGCGGAGTACGAGCCCGTTCTGCGTCAGTGGGCGGAGTATCTCAAGGAAAAGGGCCTCGACCCGGCGGAGCAGCTCTGCACGGACGACTTCGCGGGCCATCTGGCCCACAACGTGAACCTCTCCGTCAAAGCCATCGTGGCCCTGCGCTGCTACGCCGAGTTGTGCCGCGCGTTTGGCCGCGAAACGGAGGCGGCGGAGTATCGCGCGCTCGCGCTGAGGTTCGCGCGCGAGTGGGAGAGGATGGCCAAGGACGGCGACCACTACCGTCTCGCCTTCGACCAGCCCGGGAGCTGGAGCCAGAAGTACAACCTCGTATGGGACGCGATCCTGGGTTTCGATCTCTTCCCCGAGTCCATCCGCGAGACGGAGATGGCTCACTACCGCCGTGTGCAGAACCCGTACGGTCTGCCGCTGGACAACCGTTCGGAGTACACGAAGCTGGACTGGATTCTGTGGACGGCCACGCTCACGGGGGATCGCGACGACTTCGACGCGCTGGTCGCCCCCGTCTGGAAGGCCCTCGACGAGACGCCGAGCCGCGTGCCGATGACCGACTGGTACTGGACGAACAACGCCGAGGTGCGGGGTTTCCGCGCCCGGCCCGTCGTGGGGGGCGTCTTCCTGAGGCCCATTCACGATCCCGCGATGTGGGCTAAGTGGGCCGGACGCGACCGCGCCGACGTCGGCGGCTGGGCGCCCCTGCCGAAACGCCCGCGCACCGAGACGCTCGTCGCCACCGCCCTGAGCGACGCGGGCGAGTGGCGCTACACGACGGACGACCCGGGCGAGGGTTGGTGGAAGCCCGAGTTCGACGCGTCGCGTTGGCGGACGGGCGCGGCGGGCTTTGGCAAGGAGGGGACTCCCGGCGCACGGATTGGGACGAAGTGGGAGTCCTCGACGATCTGGCTGCGTCGAACCTTCGAACTGGACGCGCCGCCTGAAGGGGAGGTGCGGCTGCTGATCCATCATGACGAGGACGCCGTCGTGTACCTGAACGGCAAGCTGGTTGCCGACCTGGCCGGGTACACGGCCGAGTATGTGCTCGTCCCGATGGATCGAAGTGGCCGTGGAGCGCTCCGCGCGGGGGCGAACACGATGGCCGTGTGCTGCCGACAGACCACCGGCGGCCAATACATCG
>CAZCER010000158.1:0-8404 GCA_964497385.1 uncultured Armatimonadia bacterium
AATGCTCCTGTCTCTCGCGGCGGGGAGGGGGCGGCCGGTTTGGGCCGAAGGGACGGAGGACGAGGAGGTGGCGGGGTGAGCGCCGTACGGAAGCCGGCTGTTGCCGGGCAGTTCTACCCCGGATCTCGCGCGCGTCTGGAGTCGGAGATCGCGGACTGCTTCGTGCGGCCGCTCGGCCCCGGGCGGCCGCCGGAGGTCGCGTCGGCGGCGATGGCGAGTCCGGCGCTGCTGATGGTTCCGCACGCGGGTTACGTCTACAGCGGCCACGTGGCCGCGTGGGGGTACCTGGCGGCGGCGCCGCTTGGGCGGCCTGAAGTCGTGCTGCTGTTGGGCCCGAACCATCGCGGGCTCACCCAGCGCAACACGATCGACGTCGAGGGCTCGTGGGAGACTCCACTCGGGCTGTCGCCCGTCGCCGAGGACTACGCGCGGCGCATCGCCGAGGGGACGCGGCAGCTTACGGTGGAGCCTTCCGCCGGACGGCAAGAGCACTCGCTTGAGGTGCAGCTTCCGTTCCTCCAGACGCTCTATGGGCTCGAGACGCCGTTCATCCCCATCATGGTCAGCACACGGAGTCTGGAAGTAGTGCGTGAGATCGCGGAGGTCATCGCCGCGGTCGCGCCTCGGTCGACCTTGGTCATCTCCTCGACGGACATGACTCACTTCGCGTCGGCCGAGGAAGCCAAACGCCTGGATGCGTGGGCGCTGAAAGCGGTGGAGGCTCTGGACGCGGACGCGCTGGTCGCTGTGGTCGCGTCACGCGGGATCTCGATGTGCGGCTATATGGCCACCGCGCTCGGCATCGAGGCGGCGACGGGGCTGGGAGTCGCCGAATGTCGGGTGCTTCGGTACGCGACTTCGGGTGACGTATCGGGTGACAAGTCCAGCGTAGTTGCGTATGCGTCGGCCATAGCGGTGTAGGAAGCGCCCCGCGGAGCGGTTCGTGCATTGGGCGCGAAATGGACGGGTCTGTCCCAGCGACCACGTATGTGGCAATCCCCTTGATTGGCTTCGGGCGCCCTTGTATACTTGCCGACGCTTGTCAGCCCTCAGGGCGCTCCGAGGTCGGACGGACGGCGCCCCTGACCACAAGCGCACGATCATAGATCCTACGGAGGTCCTGGATGTCCTGGATCGACGTCGTATCGATCGTCATTATCGTGGTGTGTGTGGCTGTCCAGTCCCGCAGGGGCTTTCTGCAATCCCTCTTCGACTTCCTTGCCTGCCTGATCAGCCTCGGGATCATGCGCGGCGCGTGCTCCAAGATGGAGGGCATGGGCGGTCCGCTGACCGTCTTCTTCCTGATCTTCGGCGCCCTCCTCGTCGCCAGCTACTTCCTCTACAACATGACGGCGTTCACGCTGGACGCGTACGATCCGGTGCTCGGGTTCCTCTTCGGGCTGATGACGGCGTGCGCGATCATCTGGGCGCTGTACTGGTCCGGAGACACATTGCGGCTGGATCCGAGCGGGGTCTCTCCGGACTGGATCCTCGACTCGCGGTTCTCGGACTCGCTCTACCACTACCGTTGGTGGAAGGGCTTCTTGGACTTCATGTCCAAGCTAGGTGAGTATGACTAGGCCGGGCCTTCGGGTCCGGCTTTTTCGTTGATGCATGGGTGACGTTTTCATAGTCAAAGCTACACAGATCTGCCTGACCCGCGAGGTCGATCCGGAGCATCAGCCCTCCGCATCGGCCCACAACAGACCCGCGTGCCCGGTGACCCCGGGGCCCGCCTACAGGGATGGGGAGTAGCCCGCATGGTTCATGCCTCTGAAGTTGCCCGGTACACCACTGTGCAGGACAGACTACGGTTCGTGGAGATGACGGACAACCAAGTGGTTCTGGCGGCGCAAACCGGTGATCAGGAGGCAACCGAGTACCTGCTGCACAAGTACTCGGGATTGGTGCGTGCGAAGCTGAAGTCCTACTTCCTGCTGGGCGCGGAGAAGGAGGACCTCCATCAGGTCGGGATGTTGGGGCTGTGGGAAGCCGTCATGGACTTCCGGCAGGACAAGGAAGTGAGCTTCCGCTGTTTCGCTCAGATGTGCGTGCAGCGTGAACTCATCACCGCGATCAAGGCCGCGACCCGGCAACGGCAGCTTCCTCTGAACTCCTCGCTTTCGCTCGATGCGTGCGTGTACGACGACTCCCCGGAGAAGTGCTTGTCGGACCTTCTCCCGTGCACCCGCAACCGGGATCCGGAGGCGCTCTGGACCGACACGGAGTCGGCCACCTGGCTGAAGCGCTCGATCCGCCAGCGGCTTTCGGCGTTCGAGTGGCGCGTGTTTCGCGCCTACCTCGACGGCATGTCCTACAGCGAGGTCGCGGACCGGCTGGCCTGCAAGGTTAAGTCGATCGACAACGCCCTCACGCGCATCCGCCGGAAGCTCGCGAAGGTCATCATGCTGCCGGAGCCGCGAGGTAAGAACGGCGACCGCCGGATGGTGGGCGCCCCGATGCTGGTGGAGCGCGAGGAGATGCAGCAGTAGTTCGCATTCCCGCACGAGGCCCCCGGCGCCGCGCGACCCCCATCGCGCGGCGCCGGTTTCGTGTACGCTCGCTAGGCCGCCCGGCGCGCGGCGGCTATACTCAGGCGGTCGTCGCTTCCGCGCCGCCACGCTGGCGCGGGCCGCCCCCGAGAGGAGAGCCCTGTGAACTTCCAGGACCTGTTCCTCACCCTGCATCGCTACTGGAGCGAGGCGGGGTGCGTGATCGAGCAGCCGTACGACATGGAGATGGGTGCGGGCACGATGGCGCCCGCGACGTTCCTCCGGTCGCTCGGTCCGGAGCCGTACAACGTGGCTTATGTGCAGCCGTCCCGACGTCCGGCGGACGCGCGGTACGGCGAGAACCCGTACCGCCTTGCCCGGTACTTCCAGTACCAGGTCATCCTGAAGCCGTCTCCCGACAACGTCGAGGAGATGTACATTGACAGCCTCGCCGCCCTCGGCTTCGATCCCCGCGCCCACGACATCCGGTTCGTGGAGGACGATTGGGAGTCGCCGACGCTAGGCGCGAGCGGCGTGGGCTGGGAGGTCTGGATCGACGGCATGGAGATCACGCAGTTCACGTACTTCCAGCAGGTGGGCGGGATCGAGGTGAATCCCGTCTGCGCCGAAGTGACGTACGGCCCCGAGCGCCTGTGCATGTACATCCAGGGCGTGGACCACTACCAGGACCTCCGGTGGTCGGCGAGCGCGGGCTACGGTCCGATGCGGCGAGGAGAGGAGTATGAACTCTCCGCCTACGGATTCGAGGTGGCCGACGTCGAGATGCTCCAACGGCACTTCGAGGACCATGAGCGCGAGGCAAGCCGCACGCTCGACGCGGGGCTCGTCTGGCCCGCCTACGAGCAGGTGCTGAAGATGAGCCACACGTTCAACCTCCTGGACGCCAGGGGCGCGGTCTCCGTGACCGAGCGCACCGAGGTCATCGGGCGGGTGCGGAAGCAGGCGTCGCGCGTCGCCCAGGCTTGGGTGAGGCAGCGCGAGGAGGCGCTCTGGCCGCTTCTTGCGGGCTACGAGGAGCGAGTCCGGGCTCGGGACGCCGAGGCCGCGGAGCGGGAGGCGGCGTCCTGATGGCCACCCACACGTTTCTGCTGGAGATCGGCACGGAGGAGATCCCGTCACGGTTCGTCCCGGCGGCGCTTGAGCAGCTCGAGGCGGAGTTCCGCAAAGCGCTTGAGTCCTGGCGGCTCGAGTTCGGGGCCGTCCGCACGATGGGCACGCCGCGCCGCATGGCGATCCTCGCCGAGGGGGTGGCCGAGGCGCAGCCCGATCGCGAGGTCGTGCGCCAGGGCCCCGCGCGTCAGGCGTGCTTTGACGCCGACGGGAACCCCACGAAGGCGCTGACCGGGTTCGTGACGGCGCAGGGCGCGAGCCTCGACGACGTGACGTTCGTCGCCACCGACAAGGGCGAGCGCGCCACGCTCACCATCCAGGAGAAGGGCAAGACCGCCTCGGAGGTACTGACCGAGGTGCTCCCCAAGGTTGTCCTCGCTCCCGTCTTCCCCAAGACCATGCGGTGGGCGCATCGGAAGGTGCGCTACGCACGGCCGATCCGGTGGCTCGTGGCGCTGCTCGACGGTGGCGTCGTGCCCTTCGCCATCGAGGATATCGAGAGCGGCCGCACCAGCGCCGGACATCGGTTCCTTGGCGCGAAGCGCATCGAGGTCCCGACGGCCGCGGACTACGTGGAGACCATGCGCGAGCAGAAAGTGCTCGTCGACCCCGAGGAACGCCGGGAGGAGATCCGCCGACAGGTGCTGGCGGTCGCCGAGGAGATCGGCGGAGCGCCGCGGAGCCTCGACGCGGTGCTCGACGAGGTGCTTTATCTCGTCGAGTGGCCGACCGCGTTCGCCGGATCCTTCGATGAGAGCTTCCTGGAACTCCCGGACGTCGTTCCCACCACGGTGCTTCGCAAGCACCAGAAGTACTTCCCCGTGAGCGACGCGGCCGGAAAGCTCATGGCGCGCTTCATCGCCGTTCGAAACGGTGACGCGAGCGGCATCGAGAATGTCCGTCGCGGCAACGAGATCGTCGTGAACGGGCGTCTGCGCGACGGAGTCTTCTTCTTCCAGAACGATGTGAAGAGACCGCTTTCGGAGCGCGTCGCGGATCTGGATCGCGTCGTCTTCATGTACGGTCTCGGCTCGCTCCGGGAGAAGACCGCCAGGCTCGAGAAACTGGCGGCTCGGACGGCTGAGCAGCTTGGCTTCGATGAGGAGACCACTCGTGTCGCCGTGCGCGCGGCGCATCTCTGCAAAGCGGACCTGACCACCAACCTCGTCATCGAGTTCACCGAACTCCAGGGCGTGCTCGGGGGCGTCTACGCGGCCCGCTCCGGTGAGGCGGCGGGCGTGAGCGAGGCCATCGCCGAGCACTACCGGCCGGTTTCCGCGGAAGACGGACTGCCGGAGACGCTGGCCGGCTCGGCCCTTGCGATCGCCGACAAGATCGACACCGTGGCCGGCGTGCTCGCGATCGGCGAGGAGCCGACCGGCACGGCGGATCCGCACGGCGTGCGCCGCAGACTCCAAGGCGTTGCGGCGATGCTCCTGCACGGGGCGCTCCCCATCGATGCGTTGGATCTCGCCCGCGAGTCCCTCGCCCTCTACGCCAAAGGAGGCGACGACGCGTTGGCGGCGTTGGAGCGGCTTCTGCGGCAGCGCGCGGAGGCGGCGCTCGAGCAAGCCGGTCTAGACCTCGAGACCCGCAAGGCCGTTCTGTCGGTTCCGCTGGAGCGCCTGGGGCAGACGCTTGCGGTCGCGACCGCGATCGCGGGTCTGGACGCTGCGGAGCCGGACGTGCTCACCGACGCCTGGCGCGCTTCGACCCGTCCGAGCAACATCGCCGCCAAACGCGAGAGCGACTCAACCGAGGTGAACGCCGCGCTGTTTGAGGATCCCGCGGAGCAGGCCATGCTCGCGGCGGTCGAGCGGATGGAGCGGGCTGTGGCGGCCTTTGACGCGGCGCTTGAGGCCGCGCCGCTCGCCGGACGGCTCCCCGCGGCGCGCGACGCCGCGGAGACGGCCCTGCGTGCTTTCGCGGCGGAGGCAGTCACAGTGGACGCCTACTTCGAAGCCGTCATGGTCATGGCGGACGATGCGGCGGTGCGCAACAACCGTCTCGCGCTCTGCTACCGCGCGTACGTGGCCATCACCAAGGTGGCCGGTCTGCATCATCTGAATCGGATGTGAGGGCGGCGCCCATCGGAGAAGACCTACGTCCGGACGACGCCGAGCCCGACTTCGAGCCGCTCAGCGGCGATGAGCCCGGTCCGGCGCAGCGTGCGGGTGACGAGCCTCTGTTCGTCCCGTCCGGGCACACCGAGACGGTCGATCCGCGCGTCTGTCGAGTGCTGCTTGTCGTGGGAGCCGTTGCGTGCGTGCTTGGGATCTGCCTGCCCTCGTGCTTCGCGATGCCGCTCATCGTCGGCGGCGGGGTTCTCGCGGGGGTGGCCCATGCGTTCCGCGAGCGGCGCTATTCGCACTTTGTGCTGGGCCTCGCGGTGCTCTCGCTGCTGCTGCACGGAGTCGCGACGATGGCGCGGGGCTGCGCGCGGGGCGGGCATGGGGTCGTGAACACGTACGAGCGGTACCTGGAGGATGACTGACCCGATAGGGGTGGGCGAGGGCCCACCCCTATCGGCGTAGGTGTCTGTCAGGCCGCGGGAGCGACCTCGCGAGCCTCACGCATCGAGCAGGAGCCGCCACCCATCGGACATCCGCCGCTTTCGGAGCACTTGGCGCCGCCACCGGCACAGCTCTCGCAGTTGCCGTCACAGTCGGCGCACTGACAGTCCTCGCAGGCGCAGCTCTCGCAGTTGCCGTCACAGTCGATGCACTTGCAGTCCGCACAGGTGCACTCGGCCGGCGCGGCCGTCGACGCAAGCGATGCCTCGGTCGGCTGGGCGGGCTTCGAGATCGGACACCCGCCGCCACCCGCTCCACAGCCACCGCCAGAGCAGCTCAGGGCGCCCTGCGCCGTCTCCGGCGAAGCGGCAAGAGTGTTCGCGTAGCTGAAGTAGGCCGCCGCAAACGCGAGGACGACGACGATGGACACGATCAGTGCTCTCATGACTAACCTCCTTCGGATGTGGTCGCGCCGTGCGCGACGCGTTCAGTTTGTCTCGGGCCTCCCGGCGGGTGGCGCCACAGGGGGGCGCCCACCCGCGCAGGGGGGCTGGGTCTTGGCCGCCGCGCCGCAGCACGGGCCGTGAGCGCAGTTCCATCGGACGGAGTCGCCGACCATGTCGGCGAGCTTCCCGGCTTGCTCGTCGGTAAGTAGCTTCCGCACCTCGAGGAGATAGGAGATGACTTCTCGTTGCACGGCGTCCTGGGCCGCGTCGGTCTTCTGAATGTAAGCCTCAACGCGGGCCGGGTCCGGGTCGTTGCCGCGAAGGATGTCGCAGAACTCGGCGCAGTTTTCCTCGATCCGCACCGCGCTCACGCGGTTGCGGCTGACCATTGCGGCGTGCAGGGAGCGCACTTCTCGCTCTTGGTCGGGGGTGAGATCCAGCGCGCGCACGAGGTCGGCGGCAGGGTCTCCGGAGAAGGCTTCAGGCGCGGCCCGCCGAACGGCGGCTCGGGCGCCGAAGAAGGAGCCGGCCCCGACGGCGACCAGGAGCACAGCCAGAGCGAGTCCACGGAGGGCGGGGCTCATCTAGTCCACCCCCGGCGTCTGGTCGCCCGCATGCGCGTGCAAGCCGGCGTAGGCTCCGCTCAGAGTGAGGGGAGGAGCGGGCCCGAAGTAGCTGGCGAAGCCCGTTTGGGCCGGAGCGCGATCCTCGCTTGGAGCGGCGCCCGCTGCCGTCCAGTGTCCCAACATGCCCCCGCCCACGAGCGCCAGAGCCACACAGGCCGCCGCGAGGGCCCCCCTGAACACAGGGCCCCACACCCGCGCTCGAGAGTCCGGCCGAGTCGCCGGAGCGTCCAGACGTGCAAACACGCGGGCCGTCAGGTCCGGCGCCGCGGGTTGGTCCGCGTCCGAGGCGAGGAGATCCCAGGCCGTTTGAAGAGACTCCATCTCCGCTCTGCACGCCGGACATGCGTCCACGTGCGTCTGAAAGGCTGTGGCCTCACGTGGGCCTAGGGCCCCGTCTAGGGCTCTAGAAAGCATGGCTTGGGCCTGCCTGCAGTGCAGCATCGTGCGTCTCCTTCACTCGGTCCTACTCCGCGGCGCGCCGGCTTCTGCGGCTAGTCGTCAAGGAAATCGGACAGGTGCTTGCGGAGAGTGGAACGGGCCCGCGAGAGGAGCCCGTCCACCGCGCCTTCCGAGCAGCCGAGGATCTGACCGATCTCCGCGTAGCTCAGGCCCTCGTACCGCCGCAGAAGGACCGCCTGGCGCTGGTTCTCGGGCAGGTGTTGCAGGGCGTCCTGGATCGCGGCGCGGAGCGCCTCACTCTCGGCGGCGCGCTCCGGTCGCGACTCGGAGTGCGGCAGTGCGCCGGCGCGGTCCGCGACATCGCCCGCCAACTCGACCGGCTTTCGCCCCCTGCGGCGAAGTTCGTTCCGGCAGAGGTTTCCGACGATGCGATAGAGCCACACGCGGAAGTCACTGTCGGGGCGGAAGCGGTCGCGGGCTTGGTACACGCGCAGGAAAGCCTCCTGCGCGACGTCCTCGGCGGCCTCGCGATCGCCGAGCATCCGTCGCGCGAGGTTGGTGACCTGCGTCGAATAGCGCGCGATGATCCCCGCGAGGGCCTCTTCGTCGCCCTGGCGCAGGCGACGCATCAGAGCGGCGTCGTCGAGGGACGCCTGCCGCGCGCTCGTGTTGTCGGAGTTGGTGGATCCGATCGTAAGCCTCCGAGCGTACGCGATCGGGGACTCAGTCCATGTGGAAGACTTCTTTGACCGGCATGAAGAGCGGTTTCGCGCCATCCATGTGCATCAGTGGATTGC
>CAZCER010000158.1:8414-9175 GCA_964497385.1 uncultured Armatimonadia bacterium
GCGCGCCCACCAGGACTCCATGATCGGCTCTTTCTCGATCCGCGTGAAGCAGCCCTCGGGGTCGTCGGCCTCGAAGCAGGCGAAGAGGTCGAGGTCGCTTCGGTAGATCGAGTAGTTCGTGAAGCCGGCGCGCTCGTGCGCGGCGCGGACCTCCTCGCCGATGTCGATGTGGATCGCCTCGTACTCCTCGATGACCGTCTCGTCCTTCAGGCGCATCTTGAACGCGTAACGCTTCTTCATCGGTCGTCGTCCTCCGGCAGCGCTCTGGGGCGCCGCGATGTCGTTGTGGGACCTGGCGATCCCCGCGGGGCGCCGCTGGCCATCCGCCCTGTGCGGACCCATGAGTGTTCGGCCGGGCGCCGGCGGGGTCCTCGCGACGCTTCCCGCGATGGCTCCTGCGCGCTACACTCCCTGCCACCTCCGCCCCCGCAGGGAGAGCACTCCTCCGACGCCGGGCCCGGAGACTCGAATGCAAGGGGCGCTGGAGACATGCGGGTCTTGGTGACAGGTGCGGCAGGGCGAATCGGCAGCGCGACATGCGAGCGGCTCGCCCGAGAAGGCTTCGACGTCCTTGGGGCTGACCTTGCCTTCCGCAAGGACGGCCCCGTCCGTACCCACGTGGCGAACCTTCTGGATCGCGAGGCCTGCTATCGCCTGCTCGAGGATGCCGAGGCGGTGATCCACCTCGCGAACCACCCGGACATGCACGGTCGCGACTCGCAGAAGATCCTGAACGAGAACGTGGCCGTCAACATGAACGT
>CAZCER010000159.1:0-3829 GCA_964497385.1 uncultured Armatimonadia bacterium
CGCTCGCCGCGACGTTCGGCTGCACGCGCGAGACCGCGCCGCCGCAGCCATGTGGTACGGGTGCGTACGACGCCTACACATCCGATGAGGAGTGCAGTTAGCGAACCCGACGCGGCCGCCGCCGGGCGAAGTGCGCCAGGCGGCGGCCTGTCTGGACGGTCTCGTCCTCTTGCTTGTGCCGCCAGGGGTGTCGTGAGCCAGGCTGGGAGGTGTTCCCTTTGGGAGACAGTCGCGGGGTACCGGGTGTCCGTCGCCGGACACTGCTCGGCAGTCGGGCCTTTACGCTGGTGGAGATCCTGGTCGTGATAGCGATCGTTGCGGCGCTGATCGCGATCATCGTCCCCGTAGTGGCAGGGGCGAAGAAGCGCTCCCACATGGCGGTGGACATCTCGAACATGCGGCAACTGGCCACCGCGATCGCGATGTACCGGGAGGACCACGAGTACGCTCCGTACCGGCTGCACGACCTGGATGGCGTATACGTCACGTCACAGGAGATCTACGTCTCTCCCGCCGACACCATCCAGCCGTGGGGGTGGTTCGCATGCATGGCTTCGGGAACCCCGGACGAGGTGATCGGCCAGGTGTGGTCGCTCGGAGGCATCGGGTCGTACGCGTACGTGGAGGGCTGTGGCGAGTTGGGCATCACCGGCCTCGAAGCTCCGTTCCCGGATCTGTACGCACGGAGCGTCGAGGAGCCGACGTGGGGCATCCTTGCGTGTCCGGTGTACATGCGGTACCGCACGCTCGGGGTGGAGCCGGCAACGATGATCGATCCCGACGGAAGGCGGGTGCGGGTGCCGGTGATCGATTGGCGGCAGGGCCTGCTTCTTTGCATGGCGGCCGACGGATCGCTCCGGAAGGTACAGTGGCCGCGGGATCCGAAGGAGAAGGTGTTGCCCCACCACTTCCTGATGGAGGGGCCCCTTGAGTTCGCGCCATAGCCGCGGGCTGCGCCCATCGGGACGGGGGTCGAAGACATGCGCCGTGTCAGCGCGGATGGAGGTCGGGTAGCAGTGCATCCACGCGGTTTTCGGGGTCCGTACGCACGGGAGAGAAGTGCCTTGGCCGAGGTTCTCGAGGGGTTGGGCGTCTGGGTACTGGCCTATGTCGCGGGGGCCGTGGCCGTGGCCGTGTCGTGTGCCGCCATGTGGGAGATGGCGCGGATGCTGGGGTTGTCCGGGACCGGAGCCACGTGGGTCAGCGCCCTGGAGTGGCTGGCAGTCGTCGCGCCGCTGTTCTTCATCGCCGTCAAGACGCGGCACACCGTGCTGGCGCTCCTGCTCGTGGTGGCCCCTTGCCTTGCGCTCACCGTTTGGCAGATCTACTCGTACTGCCGACTTGAGTTGCCGCAGATGGACGGCAGCGTCCTCGCGATCGCGCGTGACCTGGCCATCCGTCCTCTCATCGTCGGCTTCGCCGTCCTGGGCGTCTACCTCGGCCGGCTGTTCGTGCATACGCACCTCCGCCACCCGAACCTAGCGCCCACTTGGGGGCGCACGCCGCCGGAGAAGGCCGGGCGGAGCGAGACCCGCGCGGCCTAGCCGCCGACCCACAGCGAGGGGAGCAGCGTTCGCAGCCTGCCCGCTTCCGTTCCGTTGCGCCCTCTGTCCAGAGCGCACCTTCACCCTCGCCGGCGCCTTGCCTCCACCACCAGGAAGCCGACCATCACGAGCGCGAGCGCCATCATCGCGACCGGAAGCAGCACCAGCCCCGCGCGCAAACTGAACGCATCGCCCCGCCGCGGCCAGGAGCGCGAGCATCGCCGTCGACGCGTCGTCGAGCACCTCGGTCGCGATCGCGAGCAAGGTCGGCCAGAAGCACGCGACCGTGAGTCCCGCGAACCCGGCGAAGCCCACCGCCACCAGCGGCTCGCGAGCCTGGCCGAAAGCAAGCATCGAGAGCGCGCAGAGCACCGCCGAGACCGCCGTGAGCGTGATCGAGCCCACCCGCCGGAGCGCCCAGCCGCTCGCGAACCGGCCGAGGGCCATCGCGGCGCCGAAGAAGATGATGGTGAGGGCCCCGCCCCGTGCCGAGGCCCCGAGTTCCTGCTCGAGGAAGCTCGGCGCCCACGTCGTGAGGCCCACCTCGCTTCCGCCCGCGAGCACCATCGCGACCATCAGCGCCCAGAAGGCCTTCCGGCGCAGGAACCCCATGCCGCCCGGTCCGTCGGAGTTGCTCGAGTGCCGTGGCTCCGGATAGCGGCGGGTCGCGAACAGCACGCACGAGAGAACGCCCACGGGAAGCCAGATGCCGACCGTCGCGCGCCACGGGTAGCCGCGTTCGAGCATCTCCCCCGCGAGAAGCGCGCAGGCCACAAGCCCCACCGGGTAGAGCGCATGGGTGACGTTCAGCGCACGGGCGGCGTCCTTCGGGCGGAGTTCGGCGATGAGTGGATTGACCAGGGCCTCCATCATGCCGTTCCCGGCGCCGAGCACCATCTGCGCCACCACCAGCATGATGTAGCCGATGGCGACGGTCGTGCCCCCGATGCCCGCCGACACCAGGGCGAGGCCGAGCACGAGGAAGAGGGCCTTCCCGAACCGCCCGGCGAAGTGGCCCGCAGCAAGGAGCGCCACCAGGAGAGCGACCGTGCGGAGGCTCGTGATCAGGCCCCGCCCGGCAAGGTCCAGGTCGAACTCCTCGCCGATCTGCACTAGGCACATCGCGGGCGCCTGCGTAGCGGCCGCGTAGACGAACATCGCGAGCCACCCGGCGATCTCCAACCGGCGCAGCGCCACCGGACGCCCGCCGCCGGAACCTTCGCGAACCTCTTCGCTCAACGCGCCGCCTCCCGTGTGCCGCTACGCGCCTCGGCACAGGAACCAGAGGATAGCACTCCGGGAGGGGAATGGGGGACGCCCGTTCGGACGCCGGCCGGTCGCGGCCTGCCTTCGGCGCCGCGCTCAGCGCGGTCGTTGCTCGCCGGCCTCCATCGCGTATACTGACTTGGCGACCGTCCGTCGCCGCGCGGTCGGCGATTCGGCGCGAGCCGATTCACGCCTTGACACGCTTGGGCCCCAAGGGTAATGTCTACCCCTTGCGGGACGGTTGGAAGTGCCAACATGAACGAAGGAGCGACTGCTATGTCCGAGACGGCAGTCTTTCGCAGCGGCGGACACCAATTCCGCGTGCAAGTGGGAGACGTCCTCGAGATTCCGACGGTAGAGGGCGAGTCGGGGCGCGAACTCGCGTTTCCCGAGGTCCTGCTGTGCCAGGTTCCGGGCAATGTGCGCGTCGGCGCGCCGACGGTGCCGGGCGCGAAGGTTCTGGCGCAGATCGTGGCCCAGACCAAGGCCCCTAAGATCAACGGCTTCAAGTTCAAGCCCAAGAAGCACTACAAGAAAGCTTGGGGCCACAGGCAGAAGCTGACGCGGGTGCGCATCACCGCCATCGAATTCGGCGGCGGCGCGTAGGCGCTCTCGAGTGACGCACGGAGGGTGATCCAGAATGGCCCACAAGAAGGGCATGGGCAGCACCAAGAACGGCCGGGACTCGAATCCGCAGTATCTCGGCGTGAAGGCCCACGACCAGCAGCTCGTCGGCGCCGGCTCGATCATCGTGCGCCAGCGCGGCACTAAGTTCCACCCTGGCGACGGCGTCGGCCGCGGCAAGGACGACACGCTCTTCGCGCTGCGTCCCGGCACGGTCCGCTTCCTCACCTCGGGCAAGCGCAAGTCCGTCTGCGTTCTGCCGGTGGAGGAGTAGGCCGCGCGCGTCCGCGCGCTGAGTTCGGTTACGAGCGTATTGTCGGAGGCCCTCGCAACGATGCGGGGGCCTCTTTGGCTATGGGGCTCCCCGCATGTTCGTCGATGAAGCCATCATCACG
>CAZCER010000159.1:3839-9143 GCA_964497385.1 uncultured Armatimonadia bacterium
GTCAGCTTCCACCGCGAGAAGTACATCCCCAAGGGCGGCCCCGACGGCGGCGACGGCGGGGCCGGCGGGGACGTCATCCTCGTCGCGGACCCCCACATGGCAAGCCTGATCGACTTCGAGCACGAGACGAGCTTCGCCGCCGAGCACGGGCGCCCGGGAGAGGGCAACCTTCGCACCGGTCGCTCCGGAAAGAGCCGCTCGGTCCGAGTGCCGCTGGGATCGGTTGTCTCGAACGCGGAGACCGGCGAGGTCTACGGGGATCTCTCCATCCCCGGCCAGGAACTCGTCGCCGCGCTTGGGGGCTCGCCCGGCCGCGGGAACGCGGCATTCACCACCTCCACGCGCCAGGCCCCGCAGTTCTGCGAGCGCGGCCTTGCCGGCGAGAAGGTCACCCTCAAGCTCGAACTCAAGTTGCTCGCCGACATCGGGCTCGTCGGCCTTCCGAACGCCGGCAAGTCGAGTCTTCTCCGCGTCATCTCCGCCGCCAAGCCCAAAGTCGCTTCGTACCCGTTCACGACGCTCCAGCCGGAACTCGGCGTCTACCGCATGGAGGTGGGGGAGTCCTATGTCGTGGCCGACGTGCCGGGCCTCATCGAGGGCGCGCATCAGGGCGTGGGCCTCGGGGATGCGTTCCTCCGCCATCTCGAGCGCACGCGCGTCCTGATCCACCTCGTGGACGTCTCGCTCTTCGACCATATGGACCCCATCGGCGACTACAAGACTATTCGTGCGGAGATCGAGGCCTTCGGGCGTGGGATCGCGGACCTCCCGGTGATCGTGGGCCTCAGCAAGATGGACCTCGCCGAGCCCGAACTCGTGGACGAGATCGAAGCCGAACTCGCCGAGATCGCCCCTTATGAGCGCCACCGCTTCTCCTCCGCGACAGGGCAGGGGGTGACCGATCTCATGGCCGCCGCCGTGAAACGCGTGCGCGCGGCCATGCGTGACGCCGCGCCCCCGCTCGATGCCCCGAAGCGCCTTGTTCGCCCCGGCCCGGCCCCGCGCTCGCTCCGGGTCGAGGGCCCCATCGTGCTTGAGGAGGCCCAGGACGGCGAGGCGGCCGCCCGCCTGTTCGAGGTTACCGGCGACGAGGTGGAACTCCTCGTTGCCCGCAGCCATCTCAACAACAACGAGGCCGTGCTCTACCTTCACTCCGAACTCGTGCGCATGGGCGTGCTCGACAGGCTCGAGCACTGCGGCGCCCGCGAGGGCGACACGGTGCGGATCGGCGCCGCGGAACTCGAGTACGTCGACTCAGCGGGCGTGAGGGACTACTGACCCGCTACAGCGGCATGAGCGAGTACGTCCGCGTCGGGTCCGCGATCGCGAGCCCGATCACCATCCAGACCACCCACGAGACCGCGTCCCCCACGATCAGGCCGTAGAAGAGCGGTCGAGCCGCCTGGAGGCTCTTCCGGCCACCGAAGTACAGGATCACCGACTTGATCGCCCAAGCGAGGAACACGGTGAACCAGAACACATCGCCCGCGAAAGAGGCCGCGATGCAGAGCCCTCCCGGGTGGAGCCGCCACCAGAGGAAGTTCGACCGCATGATGAGGCAGCCCAGCACGAACGCCGCTCCCGCCGCGAAGTACCAGAGGTTTGCGAAGTTGGTGGGGAAGTCGCGCACCATGTGCTTCGCCGGGAAGTCGAACGGGAGCGTCGAGGCGGTCCGGAACGCCCAGCCATCGGGGAGCGTCGCCGCCGCGTGCTCGTAGCCCAGCGCGACCTTGCGGGGCGCGGCGACGACGATCGCGAGCACCACCCCCGCGACGCCCGCCCAGAGCATCCCCCGCCGCGTCACGCCCGCGTCCGCCGCCTTGATGAGGTTCCCGACCGTGGGCATGAAGATCTCCCGCAGGTCCTTTGAGAATGGGCTCTCGAAGATGGGCAGAACCGCGATCTCCTTCTGTGTGACCACGGTCGCGCCGCCCCAGTTCTGCGGGAGGTTGTTTCCGAAGAGGCCCACGATCGTGTCGCTCGGCGTCGTCCGCGCCGCCACCAGCATCTGCCCGCCCTGGCACACAAGCCAGCTGCAGCCGATCGCGATCGCGTGGTAGACGACAATCACCACAAGCGCGACCCACAGCCGAACGCCCGACACGACGAACCACGCCGAAAGCACCGCCACTGAGAGCAGGAACCCCCACACGGCCGCACGGTACGACATGGCTTCATCGGCGTCGCCCGGTGACGGGCGCGCGACCGCCGCCCGGAACACTTGCGCCAGATGCCGCCGAGCCGTCCACGTGAGCCAGCCGGCGAGCGCGAGATAGGCCGCGAGCTGGGGGTAGCACTGGTAGGCCGGATCCCACCCGAAGGCCACTTCGCCCCCGTAGTCGCCGCGCATCCCGTAGTACATCTCCTGCACGCCGATGAGGAGCTTCATGGCCCACACCGAGAACAACACCTCGGTGTTCACCGCGTAGGACACGCCGATCCCGATCGGGTAGATGCGCCAGTACTTCAGGGAGTTGTTCATGTACCGCCAGGGCGGCTCGGTGAAGATGTTCTGGAGGTCGATCGCGAACTTGAAGCCCCCGAAGCCCGGCGTCATGCGGCAGAGCCCCGCGTAGGTGTGCAAGATGATGATGACCGACGCGGTCGCGAGGAAGAGGGGGTTCCTGAAGAGCGGGAGCGACCCGCGGTGCTTCTCGGACTCCAGCGAGATCTCGAGAGGCAGGTCAACAAGCGGAAACGGGTAGCGCTCGCGCTCGGCCCACTGCTTCCGCAGAATGCTCATGAGGCAGATCGAACCCAGGAACACCCCGAACGTGAGCACGCCGTAGCCCCACGCCACGTCCCGCCACGCGCCCCACGGGACCGCGTTCCAGTGCGCGACGGAGAGCCGCTCCGGGATGCCGGCGATGGGTGGCTGGTCCGGCGCCCCGGTGAAGAACTCCGTCGCGGCCGTCTCGTCCGCAACGTACATGTAGGGCTTGAGGTGCGGGCCGAGGCGCTCCTCCCAGAGGTTCTCCGGGGTCTTCCCGTACTGGTAGCCCGCCGCCTGCGGGACGATCATCCGCAGGAGCCCCGAACTCGGTATCCCGGCGGCCACCTGCATGATGGCCCAGATCGTCATGAGTTCCGCGGCGGTGAACGGCCGCACGCCACGCCAGGCATAGGCAAGCAGCGCGTTCCCGAGGCCGAGGGCCACCGATGGGAAGACCGCCTCCGGACGCGCCAGCACCCACCAGCAGAGGATGCCGACGTTCAGGATCGCGCCCAGCGCGAGGAACCGCCAGCCGCGCCCATGGAGCGCCCAGTTCGCGACGACCGCGAGGAAGAGGAGGATGCCGAACGGCGCCATCGGGAAACTCGTGCCCGCGAGGAACGTATTGCTGAGCACCGAGTCGTTGTAGGGAGTCATCCATGCGAGAACGGCCACCAGACCCAGTCCGAGCAGAACGGCGCGGCGCGTGGGACGCGCGCCCCGCGGGCTCCCTAATCGGGTTGACTCAGCCGCCTCGTTCACGACAGCACGCGTTCGTCACGGAACGCCTCGGTTCCTGCGCTCCACGGAGTCCGTCGGGTCGGCGGCCCGTTCGCGGGGCGCGGGCGGCGGGTCGGCCCGGCATGGCGGGGGGAGCGGACGGACCCCATGAACGTCGGTCAGGCATGCCCACTACTCCCTCCGCCACCGGGGCTGGTAGATCGACCTAACGCCTGACTCGGGGTCGTCCTTCGGGAACGCCTCTCTCCCCCCGGCTCTGATGATCCGATCTACGCGACGCGCGCCGTCGTGCGAGAGGTCGCGTCCGCGCAAGTCGCCGGCGTCCTCATAGAGCTTGGTTGCCGCCTTGTATGACTCGAAAGCCTCTTCGAAGTACCCCAGCGACTCACATAGGCTTGCGTGCGCCCCGACGACGATAGCGGGGGCGGACTCCTCGGGCGGTGCCAGAGCTTGCCGCAGGCACGCCTCGGCCATGTCTTCCCTGCCCTTCGCGCGCCAGGCCTGGGCCGCCATATCAAGGGCTTCCGTGCGCCACTCGGCCGTGCCGTCACCAAGGCTCCGCGTCAGCGCGACGAGGGCCTCGTCATACTCCCGCAGCTTGAGGTGTGCTTCGCCGACCGCCACGCAGACTCGCTCCGGGCGCACGCAGTACGGATCGGCGAGTGACGCCCGGAACGCGTCAAGCGCCTGCTGGTAGTCCCCTCGCCGCAGGTGCGTCTCGCCCAGCCAGAACAGGGCGTTTACGCGGTGCCGGCCTCCCGGCGTCGCGAGCGCAGCCTCGGCGGCTCGCTGGGCCTCGGCCAAGTCGCCCTCCGCATACCGGAGCTTGGCGATCCACACCCACGCCTCGCCCACCTCGCCCCATGGGCCTGACTCCGTCACCTCGCGGTAGGTACGTTCCGCACGTGTCTCGCGCCCCGCGCGGACGTACGCGGACGCGAGGGCTAGGCGCGTAGCGTTCACCTGGTCGGGCTCCGACAGACGGAGTCCCGCCTCGTAGCAGCGCACGGCCTCCTTGGTCTCGCCCGCCTCCTCGAGTGCCTCGCCGTACATGAGCCATGGAGCCAGCAGGCTCTGCTCTCGGCGGCAGGCGGCGACGGCCTGGCTGAGAAGCGTCAGCCTCCGGTCGGCATCGCCCTGGTCCTCCGCCACCGCCGCAAGCCAGCAGAGCGCGTCGCTCTCAGCCAGCGCCGACGGCCCCACATGCTCCGATGCGAACCGCTCCAGGTCGGCGTCGCGCTTCGCGCCGAGAAGCGCCCGTGCATGATAGTGGGCCGCAGCTCGCGCCGCTACGGGGTCGCTGTCCGAGAAGACCGCCTTGCTCAGAGTCAGGGCGTCATCCCAATCTTTGCGCCACCACGCCAGGTCCGCCGCCACCAGGCGCGCCCATGTGCCTGCGGCCCCGGTGCCTGAGCGAACGAGCGGCGCCAGTCCGGTCCACGCCTCGCCGTACGCGCCGACGGGTAGCGCGCACCAGGCTGAGAGGATGCTGCCCCACCCGGCACGGTCGCTACCGGTAGATCCACGTGCCACCTCATACGCATCACCGTACCGGCGCTGCAGGCATGCGAGCACGGCTTCAGGCACACGCAGGGCCAGGGCGGTCCAGGGTTCATCGTGGCTGTTGGCGTCGGCTAGCAGCCTCTGAGCGTGCGTGAGATGGCCTGTATAGCACGCGGCGAGCGCGGACGCGGCACGGCCAGCTCCCGGCGCGTCCTCGCCGTACTCGCTCTGCAGCTCGACGAGCCCGCCCACCGCGCCGCGGAAGTCGCGCCCTATGGTGCCGTGCGCCCAGGCCAACCAGAAGCGCGTCCACCAGCCCGGGTCGGGGTGATCGGACTCGTTGTGTA
>CAZCER010000160.1:0-6804 GCA_964497385.1 uncultured Armatimonadia bacterium
CGGCGACGGCGGGCTTCTCGAGGGCGAGGACGGCGCGCCTTCGGTCGCCGGCCGGGTCGCGGCCGCGCTGGGGCTGACGCGGACGGAGGCGGCCCACATCGGGGCGTGGGTCGACAGCCTCGACTCGCGCACGTCGCGCGCCGCGCTGCTTCACGGCCTATGCGGCACGCGGCCCGCTCGGAGCATCCCTCTGGGCGCGGCCCCGCTCGCGGAACAGACCGCGGCCGCGTATCTGCGGCGTTTGCGGCTTCTCCTCGCCGAGGACGAGGACGAGCGTGAGGACGGCGATCTCGAACTTGAGCCTGAGTCGGCCCGGCGCGCTCTCATCCTCCTCGACTGGATCGCCGACGGCGCGACGTGCGAGATCGAGAACCGTCACCGCGTGCTCGCCGGGGCGATGGACCGTCTCGCGCGCGAGTGCGGGCGGCTGCTCGAGGGGGCGTGGGGGCTCTTGCGCGCGCGGGGTTCGGACCTGCGAGAGACGGCGGACGCGTTGCGTTCGCTCGGGATCACGCTCTCAGCCGGCGCGCCGGAGCGGGCCGCGGGCCTCGCGAGCATCGCGCCGCGCGGCTTGCCCCGCGACGCGTTTCTCGCTTTGGCGCGCGAGGGCCTGGACTCCCCGGAGGCCATCGTCGAAGCGCCGGTTGGCGCGCTTTGCGATTGTGTGCCTTCGTGGCTCGTGCAGCCCCTTCTTCGGCGCGCCGCGGGAGTCGTGCGCGCGCGCGAGGAGCGCGCCGCGGAGCTATGGGACACCGAGGGGACGGGCGAGGAGCCGGTCGGCGGGGAGGGGCCGTTCCTGCGTCTGCACCGGAGGCGGCCGAATGAAGTCGTTGTGCGCGACCGCGTGGTCCCGATCACCGGCAAGCAGTTCAGTCTGCTCTCGGCGTTGGCGGAGCGCCCGAGCCAGTATGTGTCATTCGATGAGTTGTACGACGCGATGTGGAGCGAGGGGCTGGAGGCGGAGCCCGGCCAGATCGGGTATCACAAGCGGCTGCTTGTGGCGCGCCTCGCGGAGGCGGTTGGCAAGGACGCGGCGGACGCGATGATCGAGTCGGTGCGGGGGAAGGGGTTGATGCTGACGCTGCCGCCTGAGCGCGTGCGGGTCGAGGGCCTCGCCGCCGGCGCGTGAGTCCGGCTACTCGGCGGAGGTCGGTCGCTCTCTCCGATCGCGCGCGCGAGCGACGAGCCACGGCGCGACCAGCGCGAGGAGGCTCAGGGAGACGGGACCGGCGTCGCCGAGGTGGTAGTAGACGGATGATGGTCGGCGCGGATGGACCTCCGCGAGCACGGCGCCGGGCTCATCGAGCGGCACGACAGCGGTCCATCGACCGGACGGGTCGATCATGCCGGAGAGCCCGGTGGTTGCCGAACGCAGCACGGGGACGCGGTTCTCGATCGCGCGGAAGGCGTCCGTGCGCGCGTGCATCACGGACTCGAGTTCGCTGTTGAACCATCCGTCATTCGTGTGGACGACCAGAACGTCGCCGCCTACCCGGAGCGTTCGTCGCGCCTCGTAGGGGAAGAGCGACTCGAAGCAGATCATGGGCGCGACGCGCGCGCCGCTGACGTCGAAGACGGCGATCTCCGAGCCGGGGGAGATGTCGTAGGGCCGGATGGGCCACCGCTTGTAGAAGGACTGGAGCTGCTCGCGGAAAGGCAGGTACTCGCCGAATCCGACCAGATGGCGCTTGCGGTAGACGCCGAGGATCTCGCCGGACGGACCGAGGAGGGCCAGAGAGTTGTAATAGAGGCGATCTTCGGGGTCCGTCGTCCCGGAGGGCCACTGGACCTCGTGGAAGCCGGTGGCCACGGGGCATCCGAGATGGGCTCCGACGCTCGCAACCAGCGGGCGGGCGATGGGCTCGGCGAGCAGGTCGACGTTCACGCCGCTCTCGGGGAGCAGCACCACATCGGCGGAGGAGATCCCCGCGTTGTCGAGCAAGCGCTTGTAGGTCGCGATCTGCTCCGCGAGGCTTGGCTGCGGCGTGCCGGGGAACTCGTAGTAATAGGCGAGGTCGGTGGCGGGCTGAACGATCGCGGCTCGCCACACCGGGGCTCCTTCGGGCGGGCGGACCGAGGCCAGACGGGCGAAACCGTAGGCGAGCACGACCAGCCACACTGCGCCCGCGGCCAGAGCGATGCGTCTGGCGACGCGCCGGAAGTCGGGCCCGGCGCTCCGCGCGATGCAGGCAAGGGCGGCGGCGGTGAAGGCGACGAGCCATGTCACCAGGAGCGCCCCGCCGAGGTCGGCGATCTGAATGGGCACGAGCAGGGAGTGCAGCGCGTAGCCGAGGTCGACCATGGTGAAGCCCACGAGCCAGGCGATCGACCGGAACCACTCGGCCACGAGCCAGGCGGAGGCGTAGAGGAAGGCTCTCCACGGCGGCCCCGCGCGTCGGGAGGCCCACCAACCGAGGCCGCACGCGAGGGCGGGATAGAGCGCTTGGTTCAGGGAGAGCGCGCCCTGGGGCATCGCGTCGAGTTGGGCCCCGAGGAAGCGGAGGTTCACCCAGAAGAAGCCGGCGCCGAACAGGAACCCGAGCCAGACCGCGGACCGCGCGCGCTCGGATCGCTCCACGGTCCAGAGGAGGAAGGCGGGGCCGATCACGGCTGCGGGCCAGGCGTCGACGGGCGGATACGCGAGCGTCGCGAGAAGGCCCGCCGCGCAAGCGATGGCCCAGTGTGCGAGCGAACGGCGGAGCCGGCGCGCGAAGGGAGTCCTCTCCGGCGCGCCCGAACCGGTTGCCCGCTCGGTGTTGTCGTCTCGGTTCCCGCGCGGGGCGGTGGGGTCGTCCATCCGTGGCTTCTCCGGTTTCACGGGCGTGCGGCGACAGCAGCCAGCAAGGTATACCACCGCCTTGGGCCAGGGGCAAGGCGCGGCTCGCAGGTCCTGATCCTCTAGGTCTCGAAACGCCATTCCACTACAATACGAGGATGGCGCGGAAGCGTCGGCCGGTTCCGCCGGCCGGCGGCGAACCGGGAAGGTGAGCGTCGCGAAGCAATGAAGAACGCGCGAGTCCTCATAGGAGCGCTGACCGCGCTGCTCGTCGTGGTCGGAGCAAGCGAGGCGCAGCGAGAGCGTCCTCTACGAGTGCTGGTGGATCTGACGCACGAGTACACGACGGAGTGGTCGGATCTAGGGCGGGTTCTGGATCCCGAGCGGTTCCATGTGACAGGATCGTTCGCGTCCGTGTCGGACGAGGTGCTGACCGGCCAAGACATCGCCGTGGTGTACTACAATCGGCTCGACACCGAGTGGAACGCCGTGATGACCGAGAGCGCGAAGGCGTTCGTCCGCCGAGGCGGCAGCCTCTTGGTGCTGGCCCACGGCGGCCACTGGGTCCGCGACCTCTCGGCGGAGGCGGCCTATCCCGTCTACCAAGCCAACCGCCTCTCGGGAGCCTTCGGGTTCTGGTTCGAGATCGACCCGGCGCGGAACGAGGTCCGCTCACCGGTTCGCTTGGCGGGTCACGCTTTGTCGGAAGGCCTCTCCGAGTACGCGACCAACTCGGCGCCCGGGATTCTGACCGACCGCTCGGGCTCGGCGGAGGCCGTGCTGCTCGCCGAGGACGGGTCTCTCGTTCTGGGCGTGAAGCGCTACGGCAGAGGTCGGGTCGCCGCGTGCAGCGACCCGGGCGGGCTGCTCCCGGGCGGACCGAACCACGCGCTTCTGGAGGCGGTTCTCGAGTGGCTCGGCCCGACGGAGCCGCGGGAACCCTCCCCGCTTCCGCCCGCGGTCATCTGGCCGGAGGTCCGCATGCAGTTCCGCGAGGTGCGCGTCGCGGTGCCGGGCACGGTCATGTGCGACGAGGAGCAGTGCGCGAGCTTCAACATTCTGCTGCGCGACGTTGGCCAGGCCGTCGAGGAGCTGTACGGTCGACGCTGCTATGAAGCCCTCACCGTCGCGGTCCTGCCCCTGGGGGCCACGGCGCGGATGCCCGGGGCGACCGTGGTGACCGGGGTCACCTGTGACGACCTGTTCCCCCTTCTGTACGCGTTCGCGGAGGCGATCTCGAGGTCGCTTCTCGGTACGGGGCGTCTGCCGGGCTCGTTCCATGAGGGTTTGGTGCATCATCTGGCCCTGGACGCGTTGACGGCGCTGGGCTACCCGCAGGCCGCGGTGATGGCTCGGCGGTACGAGGTGTCGCTCGAGGAGGCCAACGCGCTCGATCTCCGCACCGCCGATCCAATCCACACTCCGGAGGATCCGGAACTGCAACGCCTGGCTTTCGCAAGGGCACTGAAGGTGCTGGGACAGATCGAGACCGAGTACGGCCCGGCCACGTGGAAGCGTCTTGCCCAACTGAAGTGGCGCGACGGACAAGGCAACGAGGACCTCGACGCGGAAGCTTTCGTTTCCCTGCTCGAGGAGGCCTGGGCCCACGACATACGCTCGTTTCTCCGCGCTCGCGGCGTTGACGTCCCTGGCGACCGTCCGCCGCGGTTCGGTCAGTAGCCCCAACGCGACCACCGCGCCGCCGGCGCGAACCCATTGCGAATAGAGGTCACCAAGGTATGAGCGAGTCCGCGCCGTTCGTCTTCCGCTACGAGGACTACTTCCCGCAAGCCGTCTATGAACTGATGTGCAACCTCCGCGTGAACGACCCGGTGGCCATCTACAAGGCCACTCAGACCCGTCAGCCGCGCAAGGAGTTCATGCCTCCGGATCGCAAGCTGCTGCTGCTCTCCGCGGATCATCTGGGACGCGGCGCGACGGGTCTTGGAGACGACCCGCTCCGGCTCGCGAATCGCTGGGAGTACATCGCCCGTCTGGTCCGCGTGCTTCTCGGCGGGGCCTTCGACGGCGTCATGGGGACTCCCGACGTGCTCGAGGAGTTGTGTCTCGTTCAGCAGATCGTGCGCGAGAACGGCGGTCCGGCGTTTCTCGACCAGAAGGTCTTCGTGGGGTGCGTGAACCGCGGCGGGATCGAGGGCGCGACGTTTGAGATGGATGACGCATTCACCGCCTTCTCCGTCGAACGCGCGAAGCACCTCCGCTGCGACGCTCTGAAGGTCAGCCTGCGGATCGACCTCGCCTCCGCCGACACGGCGAAGACGCTCGAGCGCTGCTCGCGGCTTGTCGCGGCCTGCAATGACGCGCAGATGGCTCTGTTCATCGAGTGCACGCCGGTCGAGCGGGACGCCTCGGGGAACTACGCTCCCAGGCTGGGCGTCGAGGCGTTCGCCAAGGCGACGTGCATCGCGTCGGCGCTTGGGGAGACGTCCACCCGCACATGGCTCCGGATGCCGAACTTCGAGGGGCTCGCCGAGGCGCTCAAGGCCACCTCGCTCCCCTGCGTGCTCCAGGGCGGATCGCCGCGCTCGGACGCGCCGGCTCTTCTTCGCGAAGTCGAGGCGGCGATGCGCGTCAGCGGACAGGTCCGCGGCGTCATGATGGGACGCCCGATCCTCTACCCCGGAGACGACGATCCGCTGGCCGTGGCCGCGGGCGTTGAGGCCATCGTCCGGCGGGGGGCCGAGTCCTCGGTCATCATCGAGAAGCTCGACCAGGTGCGCGGGGCCCGGTTTGACGTCCTGACGTCGCTCATCGCCGAGGGGCTCCGGTTCGAGGGCGGCACGCAGACCGCCTCGTACATGTCGTAGCCCGGCGCGAGGCGCACGGGCCGCCGCTCAGGAGGACCGCGCATGGCCGTCAAGGTCGCTGTCATCGGGAGCGTCAACATGGACCTCGTCGTCCGTGTGCCCCGAGCGCCGCGCGACGGCGAGACGTTGCGCGGGACGGAGTTCCTCACGGCGCCAGGCGGCAAGGGCGCGAACCAGGCCGTGGCCGCCGCGCGCCTTGGAGCCGAAGTCACGTTCATCGGCGCCGTGGGCAAGGACGCCTTCGGCGCCGAGTTGCTTGCGGGGCTCGCTCGGGACGGCGTCGACACCGGTCGCGTTCGGATTCGCGACGAGGCCCCAACCGGCGTCGCCCTCATCCTGGTGCAGGACAGCGGCGAGAACTCGATCGTGGTCGCCCTCGGAGCGAACGACTCGCTCGCGCCCGCGGATCTGCAGGCTCACGAGGACGTGCTGAGCGCGGCCGACGTGCTTCTGCTGCAGCTCGAGGCGCCCATCGAGACGGTTGACGAGGCCATCCGGCTGGGGAAAGCCCATGGTTGTCTCGTTGTTCTGGACGCGGCGCCTCCCTCCGAACGCTACCCCTCGCGACTCGGTGAAGTCGACGTACTCACTCCCAACGAGACGGAGGCGTCGGCGCTTCTCCAGGGCGCGCGCGTCGCCGGTCTGGAGTCCGCGCGGGACGCCGCCCTCCGTCTCCTCGAGCGCGGGCCCGGCGCCGTGGCGCTGAAACTCGGCGCGCAGGGCTGCCTCATCGCCGATCCAAGCGGGGTCTGCCACGTTCCCGCGCTGGGCGTCGACGCTGTGGACACGACCGCCGCGGGGGACGCCTGGACGGCGGGCTTCGCCATTGCGCGCGCCGAGGGGCTGCCGCCGGAGGAGGCCGGGCGCTTTGCGAACGCCTGCGGCGCTCTCGCCGCGACGCGCCTTGGGGCGCAACCGTCGCTCCCTGCGCGGGAGGAAGTTGAGAGGCTGCTCGCGTAGTAGTTTCCCGAATGTGCGAATGCGTGACCTTGGCGGTTGTGGCCGGTGCGCGGCGGTGCGTCGTGGAGGGGTCGATGTGACGACTGGCAGCGGTGCGACGGAAGCGCAGGTCGACGGCGACCTGAAGGTCGAGATCCGTGAGGGCGGATTGGAGTGCTATGTGACGGTGCTCCCGCCGCGCGGAGGCGGCGCGCCTGTGCTTCCCGCCGGGGCTCAGAACCGCCTCAAGGCGGCGGGCGT
>CAZCER010000160.1:6814-9136 GCA_964497385.1 uncultured Armatimonadia bacterium
GTGGTGTACGGGCTCGACGCCGAGGTGCTGGAGCGGATGGTGCGTCGCTGCGCCGAGACGCTGCAGCCGCAAGAGGGCGTCGTCGCTCGGGGACGAGCCCCGACGCCGGGTGAGCCCGCCTCTTTCGAGATTCTAGTGGCCGCTCCGGAGCGTCCGGCCCCTCCGGAGGTCTCGGAGGACTCCGACGAGAGCGCGATGGACTTCCACTACGCCGCGCCGATCACCAACGTGGACGCGGGGCAGGTCGTGGCGCGGAAGACCAAGGCGACGGAGGGGCTGCGCGGAACCACCGTCCTCGGCAAGGAGATCACCCCGCCCCAACCGGTGGACGACTGTCCCCGAGGGACCTTCCGCATCGACCTGCAGGAGGAGGGCCGTCGCACGGTTCGGTACGTCGCCACCGAAGCCGGCGAGTTCGTGCACGACCCGAAGACCAACACCGTCTTCATCATGACGGAGCATGTGATCAACTCCGACGTGACCGTGGCGAGCGGAGACATCCTCTTTGGTCGGGACATCATGGTGAAGGGCAACGTGATGGAGGGGGCCGTCATCCGCGCCGGGGGGAACATCCACATCGTCGGGCGCGTCGACGCCGCCTTCATCCACGCCGGGGGCGACATCACGATCAGTCAGGGCATCGTCGCCGGCGGCCGGGGCCTCGTCGAAGCGGGCGGAAACGTCGACACCGCATTCGCCGAGAGGGCCAACATCCGAGCCGGCGGAGACATCACGGTGCGGAAGGGCATCCTGAACTCGGATGTCAGCGCTCGCGGGTCGGTGGTCTGCAATCAGGGCCGAGGCGCGATCATCGGCGGGACGACGCGCGCGACGCGGGTCATCGAGGCCAAGAAGTTCGGTTCACCGTCAAGCCCTGAGACGCATTTGGTGGTCGGGAGCGACTATCTCCTTCTCGAGCGTCGCGACGCCCTGAAGGAGCAGGTGGAGATCGCCAAGGCGAACGTGCACAAGCTGAACCTTGCGCTGGGTCCGGTCATCGAGGGCGCCGACCTGTCCAAGTACCCCGAGGAGGTCAAGGACAACATCCGCAAGGCGCTGGAGCAGCGCTCGAAGCAGCAGCTTGCGGTGGACCAGCTCTGCGACGAGCTGCGGAGCGTCGAGCAGGACCTGGCCGACCAGAGCGGGGGAGCCGTGCGCGTCATGAGCGAAGCGCAGCCCGGCACGCACATTCGCATTCGCGACATGGTTCTGACGTTGAGCCAGACCATGAAGTACGTCGAACTGCGGGAGAACCCCGCCGACCGGACGATCACGGCCTACCCGATCGGCGGGTAGCTCTTCGTCAGCAACCGGCCTCGTCCGCTCGGGTTGTCGGCCACCAGTATCGTCGCCGCCGTGGCGTCTATGTCCGTGACGCCCACTCCCGTGAGCAAGCGCTGCGAACCCGTCGCGCTGTACAGATAGACCGAATCGTCGGTTGCGTAGAAGACGCTGCCGCCGGTGACAGCCACCGCGACGGCGGGGTCGGGGAGGGTGTAGGCGGCGCCGCCGACGTAGATGCCGTTCGCGCCGACCGCGGCGAACGTCGCTCCGCTCGCGTCCATGTCGATGATGAGCCCGAGATCCGCCGCGAGGTCGGTCACGCCGCCCGAGTCCACCCGGTTGACGCGCGCGCCGTCGCCGTCGACGAAGTAGGCCGCGCTGGTGGAGGCGGCCACGCGCGTGACGCCCTCCGAGGAGGCCACGGTCTCAGGGAAAGCGATGGGACCCGGGGGGTCGTCGCCGCTTCCGGTCGTTGCCGGCAGTTCGAGCTTCATCAGGTTGGCTCCCGACGGCGTGGACCAGTAGACTTCGGAGCCGTTGCACGCAAGCCACTCGATGGCGCCGGTCGCGCTTCGGGTTACCACCGTGGGGGCGGATTCCGCGTTGGACCGGAGCAGCGCTTGCTCGGTCGCGTCCGCGTAGAGGCAGTCGTCTCCGATCACGGCGAGGCTCTTGAGGGCGGTCAGTCCCGCGTCGACCTCGGTCGCCGCTCCGCCGGTCAAGGACACCGCGCGGACGGAAGCGCCCGAGTCGAAGGCTTCGACGAAGTACGCGGTCGCGCTAGCGAGGCCGACGAGGCTCACTTGGCCCAAGCCCTCGGCGAGCACTGTCGCCTCGAGGAGAGGCGGCCCGGAGGCTCCGCCTCCGCACCCGAACTGGGCGCAGGTGAGGGCGGCGGCGCAGGCGAGGAACGCGGTCAGAACGCGGAAACGCACCGGAGAGTCGCTCGGTCTCGTCATCGTGAGATCACCCCGCTAGATAGGACGCCGCCAAGTCGGGAGGCGTCTCGCCCCAAAACCGAACGGCGCCCGGACCATC
>CAZCER010000161.1:0-9132 GCA_964497385.1 uncultured Armatimonadia bacterium
GCCGTGCATGGTCCTCGGAATGCTCCCCATCCTCCTAAGCTACGGCGGGCGCTTCATGATGCACAGCCTCCCGCTCTGGGCGCTCTGCGCCGCGCTCGCGATGCGGCGACTGGCCCCACCCGAGGCGCCGAGACTCCGGTACCTGCTCTTGGGGCTGGCGACCCTGCTCCCCATTCCGTCCGTTGGCTTCTTCGGTAAGCCGACGCCGGTTCCGTTTACAGGCTCCATGGCTCTCGTCGCCCAGGCTGTCTCGGGCGAGAACGGCCTTGGCGGGGACAAGGGCCCGAACGAGCGCTACAAGGCCGATAACGACGACCTCTCCGAGTGGCTCCGGCGCAACACCCGGCCGGGCGAGGTCATTCACACGAACACCGAGTGGATCGCCGACTCGATCGCCCTGCTCGCGAACCGCCCGACCGACTTCGGCGCCTGGTGGGAGTGCGGCACGGAGGCCTCCAAGCGCTCCAACCGCGCCTGGCGCGACGACCGCCCTTCGGCGGTTTTCGTCTGCATCAAGCCGAAGGAGGACGTGGGCTCCATCCTGCGCGAGACCGAGCCCATGCCTGGCGTCGATCAGGTCACGGAGATCGGGCGGTTCCTTGTCGGGCAACGCACACCGCACCACCTGGTGCGCTCGGGCGAGCCCCTTCCGCCGGACTCCTTCCGTCCCGTTCCTTCACCCGGGGTCGGAGCAAAGGTCGAAACCGACGGCGACACCGTCCGATGGACAAACGAGAAGGGCTCGGGGAAGCTCGCGGCGGCGCACGCGCCGTGCGACCCGGAGCGCGTCGCGCACGGGATCGAGATCACGATCCGGAGCGACCGAACCGAGCCGCTCATGCTCGTTCTGGAGACCCCCGACGGGGAGCAGCTACGGACCGAGATCGTCTTTCCTCGGGAGGGCGAGTGGCGCCGCGTGGTTGTCCCTGTCGCCTGGATGACTCTCGTCGGGGCCGAGTCTCCGGACGAACTCGCACACAACCCGCGCTCTTCCTTCGAGCGCCTGTACCTGACGTGGGGCGTGCGGGACAAGGACCTGCCCCCGCGCGAACTGGAGGTGCGCGATGTCTACTTCCTCACGGAGACCCCGAAGCGGGGGCTTCACACTGACGGAACTCCTCGTCGTGATCGCGATCATCGCGGTCTTGGCGGCGATCCTCTTCCCCGTGTTCGCAAGGGCGCGGGAGAAGGCCCGGCAGACGAGCTGCCTCTCGAACCTGCGCCAGATGGGAACGGCGGCGAGCATGTACGCCGATGACTACGACGGCTACTACACCCGCGGGCAGTTCTGGCCTTTCACAAGCGTCCACACGTGGATGCACGCGATCGAGCCCTACACGAAGAACGACCAGATCCTCGTGTGTCCGACGGCGAAGCGCGGCGAGGGCCTCTACTCCTACGGCTACAACATCGCGTGGTGGGGCGCCGGCGACCCGCTCGACGGAATGCACGGCCTGAACGACGCTGGACCCGTGCACGAGTCCTGCGTGCCGACTCCGGCGCAGACCCTCTGGATCGTCGATTTCGAACGCTACTGGGGATGCGGGCTCGAGTTCGGCCTCGAGGACCCGGAGTTCCGACACAATGGCGGCGCGAACGCCGTCTTCGTTGACGCGCACGCCAAGTGGCACGCGAAGACGCAGCCTGCCTGGTGGACGATCAACGAGGATTGACGGCGCGGCCGCGCGGAGGCGTTCGCGCCGTCCCGCCGAACATCCCGCCACTATGGCCAACTACCCTCGACCCGTCGCGCGGCTCATCGAGGCGTTCCGACGCCTGCCCGGCGTCGGCCCCAAGAGCGCGCAACGCTACGCTTTCCATGTGCTCCGAGGCTCCGAACAGGACGCCAAGGCGCTCGCCGACGCCATCCTCGACGTGAAGACCTCCATACGAGCGTGCAGCCTGTGCGGCAACTACTCCGAACACGACCTCTGCTCCATCTGCGCGAACCCCCGCCGCTCGCGCGAGACCCTCTGCGTCGTGTCCTACGTGCGCGACCTACTGGCGATCGAGCGTTCGGGCGAGTTCGAGGGGCGCTACCACGTGCTCGGGGGCGTGCTCTCCCCGGCGGACGGGATCGGCCCCGAGGAACTCACGATCGCGCGGCTCATCGAGCGCGTCTCGGATGAGGGCGTACGTGAGGTCATTCTCGCGACCAGCCCCTCCGTCGAGGGCGACGCCACCGCGCTGTATCTCGCGCGCCTCCTCGGGCCTGTCCCCGATCTCACGGTCACCCGACTCGCGAGCGGCCTTCCCGCCGGCGCCGATCTCGACTATGCGGACCAGGTCACCATCGCCGCCGCGCTGAGCGGACGCCGCGCTCTGCCGTAGGGGCAGGTCTCCGGGCCTGCCCATCGCGGCTCCCCACTCGGCGTCCGCGGAACCGACGGCGGCGCCGGCGCGTCGTGATCTCGGGGCAGGCTTCATGGCTGGAACGTATGGACGCAACGGGAAGGAACTGAAATGCGCATTTGTGCGACGTTCGCGGCTCTGCTTGGTCTGTTGACGACGGTGGGTTGCGCCGGGGGCTCCGGAGAGGTGCGCCCGATTCCCGCCACGGAGATCCAGGGCATCCTGGACGCCGCGGTGAGCGACGAGGCGCCGGGCCTGCTGTGCGCCGTGCGCACCCCGGCGGGAACCTGGACGGGTGCGGCCGGCGTGGCGGACAGAGAGACGAGCGCCCCGATGACCGCCGACATGCAGATCCGGATCGGCAGCAACTCGAAGCAGTTCCTGGCGGCCCTCGTGCTGCAGCTAAGGGATGAGGGCGCGCTCGCGCTCACCGACACGGTCGAGCGGTGGTTGCCGGGCGTCGTCCCCAACGGCGAGCGGGTCACGATCGCCATGCTTCTCAACCACACGAGCGGGCTCCCGGACTACACGGAGACCGACGAGTACGACGGCCTGCTTCTCAGCGACCCGACGCGCGCGTGGACGCCGGCGGAACTCCTCGCCCTGGCGTTCACCCACGAACCGACGGGGGCCCCCGGCGCCGCGTGCGCCTACACGAACACCGGCTACATCGTGCTCGGGATGGTGGTCGAGGCGGTGACCGATAGCACCGTCGAGGAGGAACTCCGGACTCGCCTCTTCACCCCGCTCGGCCTCACCCGCACCCGCTTCGCGACCGGCGCCGAACTCGACGCGCCCTACGCCCACGGGTACATCGCCCTCGAGGAGGGCGGCGACCTGACCGACGTGGAAGGTCTCTCTCCCTCGTCCGCCGGGTTCGCCGGAGCCATCCTCTCGACGGGAGAGGACGTGCTCGACTGGACCACGGCGCTCTTCGGCGGCGAAGTGCTCCCGAACGCCTCGCTTCAGGAGATGCTCACCCCCATCGCTCCGGCTACGGACTACGGCTTCGGGATTGCCGTCATGGAGACGGACTTCCTCGGCGAGCGTTCCTACTGGCACGACGGCGGCTTCCCCGGCTACTACTCTCAGCTCCTCCACATGCCCGAGTCGCGCATCACTGTCTTCACGGCCACAAATCGGTACCCGGACTCCGAAGAGGCTCTCTCCAACGTGTCGAACGCGGTCGTGGCGGAGCTGCTCGGCAAGGAGCTGTAGCGGCGCCGTCGTCCGAACCGAGGGGGGCGGGCGCGTCTCGCCCGCCTCTTCGCTCGAACCACCGGCACGGTCCGGTCGCTTTATGGTTGATGGCAGAGTGCGTGAACCCCCCCCCCTGCTCCCCCCTAATCTTTGTTCGCGGGGTGGTGCTGTCCTTTTTTGCCGGGTTTGGTGTTTTTTTTTTTTTTTACCCTTTTTTTTTTTTGGGGGGGGGGTGTTTTTTTTTTTTTTTTTCGCCCGCCCGCCTCTCCGTTCGAACCCCGTCGCCTGTCAGATCCTTGTAGGGTTGAGGGGCGAGTGTGTCCGCGCCGCTCCGTGCCCCAGTCCACCGAACCGGGTGACCGTGCGATGAAGTACGCCTTCATGACCTTCTCGACACCGGAACTCACGCTCGCCGAGTGCCTCGACACTGCCCGCCGCTTCGGCTACGAAGGCATCGAGCCTCGCATTCAGGCCGGCCACGCCCACGGGATCGAACTCGGCATGGGCGGCACCGCACGCCGCGAAGCGCGTCAGCGCGCCGAGGACGCGGGCGTGAGGCTCTGCTGCATCGCCACCTCGTGCCGCTACGCGGACCCGGCGCTGCGGGCATCGATGCTGGACGACTCCCGCCGCGCCGTGGACCTTGCCGGCGACGTGGGCGCTCCGTGCGTGCGCGTCTTCGGCGGGGCCATCGGCGCGGGCCTCAACCGCCGGGACGCCGTCGAAGCCGTCGCCGAGTGCCTCCGCGAACTCGCTCCCCGAGCCGCCGAGCGCAACGTGACCCTCTGCATGGAGACCCATGACGACTGGTGCGATCCGCGCTACGTCGCCGAGGTGATGCGCCGGGTCGACCACCCGAACGTCGCCGTGAACTGGGACCTGATGCACCCGGTGCGGACCGCCGGGCGCTCGATGGCGGACGCGTACGCGACCCTGAGCCCCTGGGTGCGCCACGTGCACTTCCATGACGGAACGGTTCGCGACCCGCTCACCATGCTCCCGATCGGCAAGGGTTGCATCGACCACCGCACCCCCGTGCGCCTGCTCCGCGAAGCGGGCTACGAGGGCTGCCTCAGTGGCGAGTGGATCAACTGGGAGCCCTGGGAGGAGCACCTTCCCCGCGAACTCGCCGCGATCAAGGCGCTGGAGGCCGAGTAGGCGCCGGAGACCACACAAGCCCCTCGACCTGCTCGCGCGTGCACGCCTTCGCGTGGCCGTCCGCGAACCCGATCACCGTTCTGCCATCGGCCCACCAGTAGGCCAGGCGGTCTCTGCCTCCGACCACGCTCTTGTCGGCGCCCTCGGCCTCGAAGAGCACCACCGTGTTCGCGGGCTCCGGGATGTCCGAGAGGTTGAGCCCGACGACAGCCTCGTTCATCACGAAGCCGATTGCCTGGTCGGGGCGGCCCGGAGAGGCCATCACGAGTGTGTTCTTCACGTACGGGGTGAGCAGGTACGGCCAGCCTCCGCCGGGGAGATGCTCGTCGTAGTCCTGGGCGAAGCTGAGAGCCGCGGTCATTAGTTGGCGCGCGTTCGAGAGAGCCGCCGAGCGACCGGCCCGCTGGAACTCGGTCGAGCCGTCCTGCAGGAGCCCGAGGTCGAGCAGGACCTGCGAACCGAACCCCTCGAAGAGGCCGTCCGCGACCGCTTGGCGCAGGGCCGCGGCTGTCTCCTCGTCGACGCGACCCGGCTCAAGCGTCATGCGCAATGTGTCGAGCGCGGCTTCGCGGACCTCGGGGGCATCGGACCGGAGGAACCCGACGATCAGCCTGTGGAGCGATGCCGGGACCCAGTCATCATGGAAGTCGGCCAACATGCAAAGGGCCACTTCCACCGCGTTCCGGACGCCCGGCGCGGCCGCGTCGCGTCGACGGAGCAACTCCTGGTAGAGCTCATCCGGATGCTCGGTACCGGCAAGGCCGCGACAGGCCGAGTCGCGCACCGAAGGATTCGCGTCCGTGAACGCCATGTCGAAGAGGCGTTCATCGTCGCGCGCGATCACTCCACTCGATGCCAGGATGCGGACCGCGCGTTCGCGCGCAAGGTCCGACCGGCTCTGGAGGCATCGGAGCAACGGCTCGGGCGCCTCCGGTAGGCTCTCCTCGACATCGAAAAGGTAGTTCCCGGCCGACCATGCGTACGCGCTCCGCTCCTCGGCCTGCGGCTCCCCGAAGACGAGCTGGGCCGGGGCCGCCACCTCGTACTCCAGTCCCTCCGCAAGCCACTCCACTCCGGTGCGCACATCGCCCAGTTGCACAAGCGTCGCCGCCGCGCGCAGTCGAACGTCGGGGCTCGTGGTCACCTCGCCGAGTTCGCGGGTGACGCGCGCGGCCTCGCCCGAGGGATCGCCGATCTCCGGCAGCGCGCGCAGTATCCAGTCCTGGCGCTCGGCGGAACCTCCCGGCCCAAGCTGAGCGAGGAGCGCCGGAAGCGCGGGCCGGGCACGCTCACGCATCGAGAGGAGGCCCCCCACCGCACGTCTCAGGACACCCGTGCGCGGATCCCCAACCAGCGTCGTCAGCTCAGCCAACGCGGCCTGCTCGTCGCCGAGCTTCCCGAGAGCCTCCGCCGCCGCACAGCGCCGAAGCGGCCTGCTGTCGGTCTGGGCGAGGACCGCACGGGCGAACGCGAGCTTCTCGCCATCCGAGAGCAGACTCTCGTTGCCCAGGACCAGGGCCAGCACCTTCGGGTCCGAGTCGGGTGCGGCGTTCGCGACGAATGCCGAGTGCCGGCGCTCCGCCTGCTCCTCGGTCAGGTCACCCATACCCTCGAGCAGGCGAAGCGCGTTCACGCGCACGTCGGCGGACTCGGTCTCTTCGGCCAGTTGGATGATGAGGTCGAACTGGGCGGAGTCCAGCGTGCCGATGGCGCCGTATGCGAACAGAGTCAGCGCACTGAGCTGCTCCGCCGGCGTCCCGTTCTCGATGCGGTCGAGCGCCCACTTGCGCGCCTGTTCCCTGTAGTCCGTCCCGAACGGGCTGTCGCCTGTCTGCCCCGCCGCTGGCCGCGCGGCCCCGGCCACGAGGACCAGACCGCCCAGCGCGCCTACGAGCAGCGCCCCCACCGATCTACTCAACGTCACCATGCGAACATCCCCCTTCGACTGCGCCTGCCACCAGCTCACCAGAGGTATCGCTGCGCCTCTTCGCGTGTACACCTCTTGGCATGCCCGTCGGCGAAGCCGATGATGACCGTCCCGTCACCCCACCAATCGGCGAGGCGCCCCTTGCCACCGACCGGGCTCTCGTCCGCGCCAAGGGCCTCGAAGAGAAGGACCGTTTCCGACGGGCGGTGTATGCTGCTGAGGCTGATGCCCAGCCGCGACTCGCTCAGCGCGAAGCCGAGATACTGCTCGCCGCAGCCCTCCGACCGGAGGATCTGACAGTTCTTGCAGTAGGGCTGGATCGCATAGGGCCACTCCGCGCCGGGGAGTAGACCCTCGTAGTCTTCCGCGAAGCTCAGAGTGGCGGTCAGAAGCTGACGGATGTTGCTGAGAGTGCTCGTCTGTCGCGCCTCGAGAGTCGCCGCGGCCACCTCCTCGGTGAACACGGGGTCGACAAGCCCCAGCCTGGCGAGGAACTGAACGGCCCCTCCACTCAGAACGACGTCATCACTGGCGGCGAACTCCTTCGCGATCCCCACGAGCGCCTCGCGATCCGCCGGCTCGCGCGCGTGCAGCACCTCCAGCGCGCACACGCGCACCAGGGCCGAGTCCGATTCGAGCAACTCGGTCAGGAGCGCCCGCAACCCTTCCGGCCGCCAGTCCTCGCGCATCCCGGCAACCTGCACGATGATCATCTCAACCTGCTCCGGATCCGGTGCGCGCTCGCGCTGCTCGGCGAGGAGCGCCAGCGCCTCCTGCCCGGTTCCCACCGCCGCGAGCAGCGTGATCGCCCCTAGCCGTACATCGGGATCCGGCTCATGGGCCGCCATCGCGAGGAGTTCGGTCTTCACCAGATCTCCGACTCCCGCCGCGTCCAGCGCGCTGAGGGCGTGCGAACGGACCTCCGCGCTCGGGTCGCCGAGTAGGGCGACCACCGGCTCCGGGTAGGCGGCCACGGCCTCGGGAAGGGCGCCCAGAGCGTACCCGGCGGCCCAGCGCGTCGGCTCCGCGCTGGACCGCAGGCGTGCCGCCAGTCTCTCGACCGCCCCCCTCGGGTCGCCCACGCTAGCAAGCGCCGCCGCCGCGGCGGCCCCCGTCGACGACCAGTCGAGGTCGAGTTGCGTGTCGACTACCCACGCCAACGCCTCGGCCGCCTTTCCGCTCTCGTCACCGATCTCGGCCAGCGCGGCGACGATCTCGTCGCGGAGCGAGCCATCTCGCGTGGCCCTGAGCCGTTCGACGAGAGCCGGCACGGCCGCCCGAGCATCGGCCCCCAGACCACGCAAGGCCGCCACCGCCCTCCGAGCCGCCCTCTCGTGCGGCGACCCGACACCCGGCAGAATCTCCTCGACAGCCCTGTCGGCCCGCCCCGCCCGCCCGAGCGCGCTGGCGACGGCCACAAGGGCCCCGGGGTCGAGGATCTCGGCATCGAGCAACCCGACGAGCACGTCGGGGGGACCGTCGACGCCCGTCTCGACTGCTGTGTGGCACGCTTGGCTGCGCACGCCCTCGTCCGCGTCCTCGAAGATGGCCGCCTCGAACACGCCCCAGCGCCGCGCCGTTTCCTCCGGTGACAGCCCGCGCATCTCGCCCAGGATCCAAAGGGCGAACTTGCGGACGAGCGGCTCCCGGTCCACGGCCAACTCGCAAGCGAGATCCAGGGCCTGGTCGACCTCCACGCCCTCGAGCGCGAGATGGCGCAGAGCCCGCACGCGCGTCAGGGAGTCGCCCGACGCGAGCTGATCTCGCGCCCACTGGATCGAGCGCGCACGGAACGTCTCGTTCAGGTCCCCGTACCCGTCCTGTCCCGGGTCCCCGTACGCCACCACAGGCATCAGGGCGAACAGAAGTCCCCCAAGCGCTCCCACCATCGGAAGCCTCGCCGAACACCCAAGCTTCGCCATTCGAACACCCCTCCTATGCGACGACGGGAAGCCCCGCCGATGCCGCGCCCCGCGCTCTGCCCTCACAACCACACCGTACAGTGTCCCCTTGCCAAACGGGCGTTACGCCTCTTTCCCCGCAGGTGACCGCCCCGCCATGCTCGAAGCGACGCGGGCCGTTTCCCGATGAACCCGCATGGAGGGATGTTCGTGTCCGCACCCGCCAACTTACACCTGCTCGCCCTAATCGCCGCGGTCCTGCTCGTTCCCACGCGGGTCTCCTTCGCCCAGCCCCCGCCTCCCGGAAAGGACCCCGCCATGGCCCCCACGCATCGCCCCGCGCCCCTGGAGTGCGTCGACTACCGCGGCGAACTCAACGCCCGCTACTCGGCCGCGATCACGAACCTCATGGCCCGTCCGGACCGCTACGGCCTCGACAGCTTCCGCGCGAGCGCCGCCTGTGAGCCCGGCGCGCTCTGGTGGGACTGGCCGGGCGATCAGGTCGGCCGGTGGCTCTCCGTCCTGCACGTCGCCGAGGCGCGCGGCTGGACGCCTTCGGCGGCCGATCGCGCCGCCATCGCGGATGTGGTCCTC
>CAZCER010000162.1:0-9084 GCA_964497385.1 uncultured Armatimonadia bacterium
GCGACCTCCGGACGCACGGAGTCGATGAAACGCTCCTCGAGAACCGCGACTTGGCTTCGGCGGTTGCGGTGGGGACCGGGGCTTCGCGCGAACGCCGCGCGCTGATGATGCTCGACGTCTCCCCCCTGGAGACGCGGACCGGCAAAGCGATCGGGACCGTCGTGGCGGGATGGCTGCTGTCTCGCACGAGCACGCTGCCCGATTCGTTCCACCAGGCGACCGGGCTGCACGCGAGCTTCTACTTGTCCGAGACGCGCGTCGCGTCGTCCCTGGACGGCGCGGGCGGAGACGGCGTGCTGGGGACGACCCTCAGCCAGGACGCGTGGGGTCGCGTCCGCAGGGCGGAGCAGTGCGGCATGACGGCCCTCGACCTGGGATACGGTCCGGTGGACGCCTCCTTCCTCCGCTTGATGGATGCGACCGATCGGCCGATCGGCGCCCTGATGGTGGAGGCCGCCGCGAACCCCGAGGCCGTCGGCGCCGCGGCCGCGGACGGGAACGCCCCGACCGAGCCGCAACAAGGGGAACCACCGAAGGAGGACAACGGTCAGTAGTCCGTATGTAGTGTCCTGTCCGGCGGGGGCTGGCTGTGGCGTAACGAGAGGATCCGCGCCCATGCGCCTCGCTCCATTCACGCTGACGACGGTCCTGTTGGCCGTCTGCTCGCTGGTTCAGGCTCAGCCGCCCGACCTCGCGCGCGAACTCATCCCCTACTGGCAACCTGGCGATCTTGGTCACATCGAGGTGGGCTTCAACACCCCGCCCGAAGCCGATGAAGACGCCGCTTTGGCCTTGGAACTGCGCGACGCCAAGACGCCCGACGAGGCCCTCGCGATCGTCAACGCCAAGTTGGCCGCTGGCGCGGGCTCGCGCGGCCGCATGCTCTCCCGTCGCGCCGCGGTGCAGCTTCAGATGGGGCGCACCGAGCCCGCAACCGTCGATCTGCTGGAAGCGAGGACTTGCCTCGAGTCCGAGATCCAGGCGGCTCCCGGAGACGAGGGGCTTCGCTTCGAACTCGCCCAGGTTCATCTCGCGCTCGATGCGCCGGACAGAGCGAAGCAGGTGCTGCGAGAGGCCGTCGAGAGCGACCCGACAATGGGCGTGTGCCTGGTCTTCTTGGCGGCGCTCGAGGAGGAGTCGGTCGGCGCGCTGGTCGCCGCCGCCGAGCAGGCCCTGCAGGATCGGCTGGCCGCGAACCCGGCGGACGAGCGCACCGCCTTCGCCGCGGCCACCGTCGCGGGCTTGCGGGAGCGCACGCCCGAGCAAGAGGAACGCCTGCGCGAGCTGAGCCGTCAACGCAAGTACGCGGAGCTGTCGGATGAACTGGGAATCGTCCGGATCCTGAGGACGCACCTCGATGCCGCGCCGGAGAGCCATCGCGCGCGGTGGGGGCTGGCAAGCGCGCACGCCGTCGTCGCCGGCATGGCGCTCACGTCGCGCGGCGGCGCGCTGACGCAACTGGCCCGAGACGGCGACCCGGCGATGGCTGAGTTCCTAGCGCCCGTCGGCGAACTGCTCTCCGACCTGGACGAGAACCCCGAGGCCGAGTTGCTCCACTACGGCCCTCTCCTCCCCTACTACGCCTCGCGCGCGGACGCCGCAGGGCTCATCGACGCCCTCCGCCGCGCCTCCGAACGGTTCCCCGAGGATGCGGCGGTGCGCATCCGCCACGCGGAAGCCGTCCTGGAACTGACCGGTGATTCGCGGAAGGCGCTGGAGCTGGCCGAGGCCGCCTCAGGGGACTTGCGCGTGCTTGACGCGCGCGCGTGCCTCGCGTGGATCAAGTTCCGAGCCGGCGAGACCACGGAGGCGGGCGACAGGGCGGGCAGCATTCTGAACGATCTGCAAGACGGGGCCCCTGCGGTCGACGCTCCGGGCGTGCTGCGCCGCTGTCTCCTGATCCTGGCGGCGGACAAGGTCCTGGCCGGCGACACCGAGACCGCCGCCGCCCTTCTCGCAACGGCGACGGAGAACGCGCCCGGACCCGAGGTCGCCATCGACATGGCCATCACGCTCGCGGTGGCCGGGGACGTCGCGGGATCGAAGGAACTCCTAGCGCAGGTGGCCGAGGAGCGCCGCGACGACGCCGTCTCCCGCGATCTTCTGACGCTTCTCAAAGACCGCTGAGCGCGGTCCGAAAAGGCTCCCGCGCGGCGCCTGTCAGTCCGCCGCGTCGGCCTGCTTCTCCAACTCGGCGCGGAACGCGTCGGCCGTTGTGCGGTCGATGTTGCACATGCGTACGAGCCGCAGCGACGAGTCGGGCTTGCCCTCAAGGAACTCCCGCGCGGCGCCGATCAGCACTCGGGCGCAGATCGGCTTGGGACAGCCGAAGATGCCGGAGCCGATGCCCGGCATGGAGACAGACTCCAGGCCCATGCCGTCCGCGGTGTCGAGGACCGCTCGCACCGCGGATCGGAGCAGCGCTTCGGGATCATCGTGCAACGCCCACACGGGTCCCACCGCGTGGATCACATGCTTGCAGCGCAACGCCCCGGCGCCAGTGACGGCGCACGAGCCGGTCGCGACGGGCGCCATGCGGCGCGACTCCGCCTGGATCGTCGGCCCGCCGGCGCGCGAGATGGCCCCCGCCACCCCTCCGCCGTGCTCGAGCCCCTCGTTGGCGGCGTTCACGATCGCGTCGACGTCCTCTTCGGTTAGGTTGCCCAGCACAACCTCAATCCGGGCTCCCGACGGGAGTGTGAAGCGGCGCAGTAAGTCGGCCATATCTCGCCTCCGTTCGTGTGCGGGGTCCGCTCACTTGGAGCGGTCGCTGACAAGACGCCTTTTCCGCGCCAATCGCTCCGTACCCTCTCACGGAAGCCGACGCCGGACTCACAGTCGACGCAGGTGAGCCAAGCGCCGGCCCTGAAGGCATCCTTCGGAGGCTCAGCATGTGTGTGTGCTTTCTTACGCTGGCGCTCACCGCCGCGCTCGATTTCGAGGGGCCCGACCCATTCGTGGGGCTGACGCTCGAGGGTACGGTCACCTGCGAGCGCCCTCTCGTCTGGCAGCCCCTGGAGGTGCGTTTCGCGACCGGTGAGGCAACGGCGCTCTCCGTTGTGCTTTCCCTTGCCGGCCCCGACGCCGAGGCGTGGTTCGACGCGTTGGAGACTTCCCTCGGCGATGGCCGCGGCTTGGCCTCGCGGAGCGCATGGGCGCCCGCTCCCCCGGCGACGTCGGAGGGCCCAGGGAACTCGGGGCCCCTGCGGCTGGGCGCCGCGGACCTCGTCGAGACGCGCGCCGAGATCGCGTGCGAGGCGCTGACGGAAGGATGGCTCCGGGCCGCGTGCGCGTGCGTCGGGGAGGGTTCGTCCGCTTCGGTCTCCGTACTGCCCCGAGGGTTGGGCGCTTCCGACCTCAGTCCTCTCGCATCCGTTTCGCTCGAGGCCCGCGAGGCGCCGAGTCGCCTGGGACAGGGACTCGCGCGCGTGGCCCACGGCGCCGCGATCCGCCTGGATCGCTCCTTCCGCGCCGGATGCCCGATCGCGGTGACCTGCGACATCCGCGCGCCGCAAGGGGGGAGCGCTCTGATCCGCGTCGACCAGTCGGACGGCCGAACGCTCACGCGGACCGTGGTCGCCGGCCCCCGAAACTGGACGCGGATCTCTCCCCTGCGGCTTCTCGCGCCCGACGACTCGCCCCTCCGGCTTAGCGTCACGGCCTCGGGAGGGGTCCTCGAGATCGACAACCTGGAGTTCGCTCGCCCCGACATGCCGTTCGGCGACGTGACTCCCAATCCCGCGGCGCCCCCATTCCGCGCTCGCGGGGCTCTCCTCACAAGCGTCGATCGCCA
This sequence comes from uncultured Armatimonadia bacterium, assembly GCA_964497385.1. Classification (GTDB taxonomy): domain Bacteria; phylum Armatimonadota; class Zipacnadia; order UBA1398; family UBA1398; genus CAZCER01. The sequence goes on from CAZCER010000162.1 coordinate 3,794, forward strand.
CGTGTCCGACCCGGGCGTCAACTGGGCGCTGCCGCTGGTGGGCCAAGCTCTGGCGAGCGAAGCGTCCCCCGACCTGAGCCCGAGCGGCCTTCACCTGGAGCGCGACGCTCGACTGGGCTCCTTGGAGTACCGACTCACCGTGGCTCGCGACCGGGCGCTGTTGACCGCGGGTGGCCCGGAAGGCGCGCGCTGCGGCCTGCTCCAACTGGTCGACCTGCTATCGTTCTCCCCGGACGGCCCTGCGGTTCTCGCGTGTGAGGCGTCCGGGAGGCCGGCGCTCGCTTGGCGCGTTGTCGGCCCCGTTGACTCCGAGGACCGCGCCTCCCTGGAGGCCCTCGCACGCCTGAGGTGCTCGCATGTTCTTGTCGCGCCGGACCGGGCCGCGACCGCGCCCACATCGCGCGCCTTCGCCGACCTCGTGGCGGTCGCGCGGTCGTACGGCCTGGCCCCGATCCCCGTGTTGCGCGCCTGGGGCGGCGCCGTGCTCCGACGCGGACCGGACCTCGCCGACCGGCGCGCGGTGGACGCCGAGGAGGTCCGCTTGCCCGAGTCGGGCGCTGTCGCGCTTGCGCATGTGAACGTCGTCGCGAGCGCGGAGCGGCGCCCGACGGTCGCCTCGCTCGCGGGGGCTGCGTACCGCGAGGGCGTGGACTTCGCGATCCGACCGGGCTCGACGGTGTTCGGTCCCTCCGGCTTCGATCCCGAGGCCGAGCCTTGGCGGATCGAGCGGATCGAAGGCGGCGCCATCGGGCCGGGAGAGACCGTCCACGTCCGCTACGAGTACGTCGGCGCCGTCGGATCGCTTGAGGTCCCCCTCTGCCACGCGGACCCGCGCGTCGCCGCTTTCCTGGTCGAGGGTCTTCGGGTCCTGCTCCGCGAGCACAGCCCGCCGGCGGTGTTCGTGGATTTCGGCGGCCTGCGCCCCGAGGGCCTCGATGCGCTCAGCCTCGCCTCCGAAGAGCCGGTCGAGCGATGCTTGCTCCTCACCCTGAGGGCCCTCGCTGCTGAGGCTCGGGCGGTGGACCCCGACCTGCGCCTGATCGTGCGGGCAAAGGACCTGTGCGGGAGCGACGCTCCGGAGGACCTGGCCGTCACGTGGACGCCCCTGAACGTCATCCTGGTCGCGCCCACGCCCGACTCGAGGGCTGAAGAGACGCTCCGAGCCTGGGCGCGACGGGGCCACAGCCTCATCGTGAGCGTGGAGGACCGTCCGGGTCTTCCCTCCGCCGCTGCTAGGGCCTGCGTCGCGCTCAACCGAACCGGCGTCGACTGTCTCGGGCTCCTGCCGACCGCCTCGCCGCTCCGCGAGGCTCCGGTGATGGAAGCGGCGGAAGCGGGCTGGAGAGGGCGGTAGAGGCTAGTCCTCGCGCGGGGCGGACTCGCGGATCGCGATGCGGGTCTTGCCGTCGCGGACCGTGATCGTCACGGTTGCCGATGAGTCGCCCTGGCCTCCACGACGGAAGGAGGCCACGGGCCCGCCGCCGAGAGCGGCCTCGATCTCCGGTTGGGTCCACTCGTCGCCGAGTTCGGCCTCGTACCAGTCGGCGACCACGGCGTGAGGGTCCGCGGACTGAAAGACATGCGTGGAAACGACCGTGGTCTCGGAGTCCCGTGCGACCGCCGGCTCCTCCGCCAACGTGGCGTTCGGATAGACCGGTGTGGAGAGATCCGCGTCGTCCACGCTCTGGGGAGCCGGCTCGCGGGACTCTCCGGAGCCGGACTCGCCGCCATCCAAGTCCAGGCCGGAAGGGCCGCTTTCGGTCGACTCGGGGAGGGGCGGCATGCGGCCCGGCCCAAAGGGGTCTTCCTCGATCGGGCCCGACTCCCCGCTCTCCTCGGCCGTCCCGGCCGCGGGGCGGCCGGAGACGACGGTCGCGGGCCCCGTGTCCGCGGCCTCCTTGCGTCCCCTGGTCGAGCAACCGGCAAGCGCCGCCAAGGCGCCCACGACAAGGAGCGCTGTGAAGACGCGCGTCACATGTATCACCCCCGCGGCGCCGGATCGTCTCGGCGCGCGCTCTGGGTCGCTGTTTTCCGTCTACCGGTGAGCATTCCTCGTTTGTCGGGACGCCGTGAGCCGGAAGGAGAAAACGCCGGGCGAAGCAATCCAGTGAGTAGCGTGCAACGTAGGAGGCGGTGGCAATGCGCACCCGCACGGTAGGCTTGCTCGGAATCGCGATTCTGTCGCTCGGCGCTTGCGTCACCAACGCGCAGGAGGCGCCGCCTCCCAAACCGCCGACGGTGTGCGCGCTTCCATTCTCGGTGGGAGACGGGGCGCCGGCGGACCTCGGCTACCGATTCTGGGCCGGGACGATGGACCAATTCGCCGCCCAGCCCGAGGTCACGCTCAACCGCGACGGGGCGCTGATCCGCGCCGCGCTCGCTCAGAAGAAGCCTTGCACGGCGATGACGGAGGCCGACCTCGCCGGCGTCGCTAAGGCGCTTGGAGTCGATTGGGTTCTCGCCGGCTCGCTTGTGGCCGACGCCGACGGCGGCGTGGTAGCCATCGGCCGGGCCTATCGGGCGTCGGACGGCGGAGTCACCAACACCCCGCGCTACCGGATCGGCGCGAACGAGCGGGAGAAGGCCGTGCGAGACATGTCGGCTTACCTGGTCCGCTTCGTCTCCACCGCCCCGGCCGCGGCGCTGCCCACCCGGATCGCGAGTGTGGACGGCGCGGTCGCCACCTTCGCGGCTTCGCTGGAGGGCCTCGCGCGGCAACGGTACGCCGCGGGGGTTGGCGAGGTGCTGACGGGAGGACAGGTCGAGGAAGGGGTCGCCTCGCTTGTCGAAAGCGTTTCGGTCTTCCTGGATCGCAGCACCGGCACGCTCCCTCTCGCGGCGCTCGAGGACGTCCTGCGCGGCTGTCTCATCCTCCGCCCGGGTTACGTCGGAGCGGTCGTGGAGCTGGGCAGGCTGCACCTGCTTCGGGGAGCCGAATCCGACGCCACGGCCGCCTTCGCCTGGGCCGTCCAACTCGCCAACGGCTCCGCCGCCGTCCACGACCTCTGCGCGCACGCCTACCTCGAGTGCAACCGACCCGACAAGGCCCGCGAGCACGTCCAGCTCGGCCTTGCGGCGAACCCTCGCGACGCGTCGCTCAACAACACCCTCGGCCTGATCCATCTCCGCTCCGGCAACACCGGTGAGGCGGAGGCGGCGTTCCGCGCCGCGATGACCATGGACCCGACCGGCGAGGCGGGCGTTCGGGCGCGCTCGAACCTCGCGGTTCTTCTGATGACGCCTCCGCGCGGCGACGTCGACGCGGCCCTCACCGTCCTCGACGAGGCCATCGCCGTCAGCCCGCAGGACGCCGACCTGCACTACAATCGAGGCTACGCCCTGCACGTGAAAGCGCAGAAGGCCAGCGACACGGCCCTCTACGCCTCCGCCGCCGCAGCCTACCAGGAAGCTCTCCGCATCGACCCGTCCCACGCCCGAGCCCACTGCAACCTCGGCGTCGTCCTCAAGGCGCAGGGCGACATCGCGGGCGCGGTCGCCCAGTATGAGCAGGCTCTCGCAGCGAACGGCGGGTTCGTCACCGCCGCGAAGAACCTCGCTCGAGCGCAGGAGGAACTGGGCGACAAGGCCGCCGCGGTCGCCGCCTGGCAGCGCGTGCTCGAGATGCCGACCGCCACCGCGACCGAGCGATCCGAGGCCGAAGGGCGGATCCGCGAACTCGGAGGGTAGGCGTGTCGCTCACGTGTTTGATGTGCGGGCCGGAGCACTACGACGTCGTCTACGAGATCAACCCGTGGATGAGCGTGGCGCGCCGGCCTGACGCCTTCTTGGCCCGCCGCCAATGGGAGGCCCTCTTCGCCGCGGTCTCCGCGCTTCCGGAGGCGACCGTCCAACTCATCCCCCAGCAGCCCCGATGTCCCGACATGGTCTTCACCGCGAACGCGGGGCTCGTCGTGGGGGACCGCGTCCTTCTGAGCCGCTTCCGACGCCAAGAGCGAACGCCGGAAGAGCCCCACTTCGAGGCGTGGTTCCGCGAGCGCGGGTACCGCGTCGTCCACCCTCCGGAGGGGATCTTCTTCGAAGGCGAGGGCGACGCGCTCTTCGTGGGCGACGTGCTGGTGACGGGCTACGCCCAACGCTCGGACTTCACGGCGAACGGATGGCTCTCCGACGAACTCGGATGCCTCGTGCTGTCGCTCTTCCTACCCGACCCTCGGTGGTACCACCTCGACACATGCTTCCTGCCTCTGGGTCCTGGCCGCGCCGCCTATTGCCCCGCCGCGTTCGACCGCTACGGAATCGATGTGCTCCGAGGCCATATCGGCGATCTCATTGAGGTCCCGACCGAGGAAGGGTTGCGGTTCGCCTGCAACGCGGTCGTGGCGGGAGACGACGTGGCGCTCCCGTCGGGATGCCCCCAAACCGCAACGGCCCTGATGGACTTCGGCTACCGTGTCCACGCGCTGGACACGTCCGAGTTCATCAAGGCCGGAGGGTCGTGCAAGTGCCTGACGTTGACGCTGGGGCGAGAGCCCGAAGCTAGCTGACGGGCTCCACTTCGGTGATGCCCTCGACTTGGTCCACGAGCTTGCGCTCGACGAACATCTTCATGGTCGCCTGCGCCCCCGGGCAGCCCTTGCAGGCGCCCTTGAGGCGAACCTGGACCTTGCCGGTCTCCTCATCAAGGCTCACCAGTTCGATGTCGCCTCCATCCATCCGAAGGCCCATCGCGATCTCCTCGAGCACCTTCTCGACCTGTTCCTTCATGCATCGACCGCCTTTCGTCGTCAGCCTCGGCCGCGAACGCGCCCAAGCCGGACGCGTGAGACTTGAGACGATTATAGCCGGCCCGCGCCGCGCACGGGAAGCGCGGAGGAACGCCCCACCCCGCCCACGAAAGCGCTCCTGGTCGCCAACTCACGACGAAGGCGGGTGCGTCATGACTTCGCGCGAACGGGTCCGAGCGTCGCTCTGCCATGAAGAGCCGGATCGAGTCGCGATCGACCTCGATTCGACGGCCGTGACGGGCATCGCCGCCAGCACGCTCTCGCGCGTGCGCGACGCCCTGGGACTCGGCGGATCCGAGCCCGTGCGCGTCCATGAGCCCTACCAGATGCTCGGGATGGTCACGCCCGAGGTGCGCGACGCGCTCGGGGTGGACACCGCGGGCGTTCCCGCGCACCGGACGCTGTTCGGATTCCCGAACACCGGCTGGAAGCCTTGGCGTCTCTTCGACGGCACTCCGGTGCTGGTGCCGGACGCGTTCAACACCGAGCCCGAGCCGTCCGGCGATGTGCTCATGTATCCGGAGGGGGATCTCAGCGCTCCGCCCA
>CAZCER010000163.1:0-9075 GCA_964497385.1 uncultured Armatimonadia bacterium
TTTTTATCATACCTGTAATTTCCAGTTTTTCAATGAGGCTGCCGGTTTCGGACACGACTTCGTCATCGGACAGCAGTGTAAATTCCCCCTGTTCTATTTTTTGCAGCAGTCTCGCCCCCACGCCGATTGCCGCACCAGAAGACATCGTCCATGCCGTCGCCGGTCGCGTCCGCGACGACGAACTCACCCATGCTCACCCCGCGCGCGCGCTCGGCCCAGCGGGGCTCACCGTCCTCACGCAGCAGCCAGCGCGCCTCGACGCCCTCCTCCGTCTCGTAGACCACCACGAAGGTCATCCGCGTCGCGTCCCCGCCGGCGCCGTCCGTTGCCCGAACCTGTTCGACCCACTCGAACTCGCCGTCGCCGTCCAGGTCGCCCGAGAGCCAGCGGCGCGTCGCTCCGGTGTCCGTTTCGGCCATCGACGCGTCATAGTCCGCGAACTCGCCTTCGATGACGCCGGACACCAGCGCGTAGGCCGCTTCCACGACCTCGCTCGGCGGACTCGACGGGGGCGCAGGGGCGGTCTCCTCCTCGGGGGCGGACGGCGGCGCGGAGACCTCCGGCGCGGCCGGGGCCGCCGGCGTCTCTTTGCGGCAACCGAACCCGCACGCAAGGAAGCAAGCCAAAGCGCAGATCAGGAAACCGAGGGCGATCCATCGTCTCGACATGTCGCTAGCGTCACTCACTTTCTGTGTGGCGGTCCTGAGGCGGCTCGTCTGACAAGGACGCCCTTTGGGGCGGAGCCGCACGGCACCCTAATGTAACCCGGCGCTCGGGACGCGTCGAGAAGCGAAGCCCCACGCATCCTCGCCTTTGCGCGATTCCCCGCAGGGAGAGGGATTCGGCCGCGCGCACAGAACGGGGAGCATGTACACGGTGGAGAGGCCCCGCCGCCGAGGGCCGCTCCGCATCGAGCGCGCCTCTGTCGGCGGCCCACGGAAACCAGGCACGCATCCGGGACGCGCACGGCTAAGGGGAGGTAAGGACGCTACAGTGAGGCGAGTCCTTCTGCCGCTGGCGGTTATCGTTTGCCTGTTGCCCCTGCTGGGGCTTGCAGCAGGCGCGGCGAGGGTTGATTCGGACACCCAGACCGGCGGTGCGGAGAGCCTCGCCCCGTCCGGCGCCGAGAGCCTCCCGGTCGAGAGCGGGTACGACGGCTCGGCCGCCGAGGTCGAGAGCGCCGTGAGCGCCGAGTCCGACGGGGAGTCGGACGCCTCCGAACCCGAGGCCGCCCCGAGCGCCCCTGCGGAGAGCGGCGACTACGCGGCCCTCACTCGCGTCATCCGCCGAGACCGCATCGAGGCGAACGTCCGCACCCTTTCCAGCGTCGGCAGTCGCCTCGCGGGCACGCCGGGCTGCGACATCGCCGGCGCCTGGCTTGTGAGCGAGTTCCGCAAGATAGGCCTCGAGGACGTCCGCATCGAGGAGTTCGAGGTCACCGTGCCCGTGAACCACGGGTCCGACCTTGCCGTCGGCGGGACGGCGTACGACATCCATCCGCTCTGGCCCAACTTGGTGCGAACCTGCAAAGTGGACGCGGACGGCCTCGAGGCGCGCGTCGTCGACTGCGGGTCGGCCACCCTCGACGAGTTCGGCGGCAAGGAGATTCTCGACTCGATCGTGCTGATGGACTGGACCCCCGACGTGAGTTGGTTCAACGCGCCGCTCCTCGGGGCGTCGGCCGTCGTCTTCATCGAGCCCGAACTCATCTCGCGCGGAAGCGCGGAGTCGAAGTTCCTCTCCGTGCCCGCCGACGTGCCGCGCTTCTGGATCTCGCGCGAGGAAGGCCTTGCTCTTCGCGAGCGGCTCGCGAGTCAGCCCACCGGCATCGACGGCGCCTTGCGCTGCGACGTGCGATGGGAGAAGCGCAAGACCTTCAACGTGCTTGGCGAGATCACCGGGACGGAGACCGGGAACCTCCCCGAGTCCGGAAGCATGGTCGGCAACGAGCAGCGCATCGTCCTCACCGCCTACTATGACGCGATGTCCGTCGTGCCCGATCTCGCCCCCGGAGCGGAGAACGCGGCTTCGGTGGTCGCGCTCCTCGAAGTCGCCCGCGCCCTCAAGGCCTCGCCGCCCAAACGGAGCGTCCTTTTCCTCGCGACCTCGGGGCACTTCCAGTTCCTCTCCGGCATCCGCAACTTCTTCGAGCGCCGCATCGCCGCCATGAAGCGCGACGCCGGCGCGGTCGCCACGATCAAAGAGAGCGCCGAGGGCGCCCTGCCCGACACGATCGGGCCTCTCGACGTCGCCGCCGTCTTCGGGCTCGACCTCTCGAGCCGCAACGATCTTGTCTGCGCCTTCTACAAGGGCTACTTCCACGACTACCGAGAGGACATCCAGTGGAAGTACGCCGACTACGGCAAGTTCGCGAACGAGCGCGGCCAGGCGATTCACGAGGCCCTCGGCCTGCCGGGCGAGGCGTCCTTCGCCGACGCGATCAACTCGATCACCGGCAAGAACTGGCGGTCGTATCTCCCGGCGCGCATCGGCATGGACTTCGAGGAGGCCGCTCTCGCGTCCCGGCCGGGAATCGGCCTCTGCACCGGAAACGACAGCCGCGCGCTCACCGACACCCCGCACGACACGCCCGACCGCATGGACTTCGACAATCTGGACCGGCAGGCGCGCTTCATCGCCTGCCTGCTCAAGGACTCGCTCGACGACCCCAAGCTGGGCGGCATTGTCGACAAGAACGACAAGTACCAGGAGTTCGACAAAGACCTCTTCTGCACCGCGCAGGGCCGCGTGGTCGAGTTCCAGCCCAAGAACGGCGAGTACATGCCCAACACGCCCGTCCCCGGCGCGGTGGTCGTCACCCGCGGCTACCCCAAGACGACCACGGGCATCCGCGGCGACTGCGTCCAACTCGTCGACCGTGAGGCGCGCTTCGCCTACAAGGGCATGATGAACGTCAAGTACGGTCGCGGCGGAGGCGGCTTCGAAGCCTACTTCCTCGACCCCAAAGACGGCAGGATCATCATGGCGCCCGACCGCGGCGCCTACGGCGACAAGCTTCGGAAGCTCCTTCAGAACATCGACGCGGAAACCAAAGACTGGAAGATCACGCTCTTTGACTGCGCGACCACCAACCTCTTCGACATCATCGACCAACGGCAGTTCGCGCTGTGCGGCGCGTTGAACGTCCTCGAGACCCAGTCGGACGCGGAGCCTTTCGAATACGGCTACTCGCTCCCCATCCCGCCGCAGCAGTGGGACTCCTACTACGAGCCCGTCGCGACCGTCTTCTCGGCCCGCCAGCCGATGACCGCCCAGGAAGGCGGCGCCAAGTCCGGCGACGAGGAGCGTTTGAAGCTCCTGATGGGCGCGGGCAGCCTCGGCATGCGGTTCATCCTCCTGAACTCGAGTCCCGAGAAGCCGAACGGCACGGGCTTCGACTTCACGGAGAACCCCAAGATCACGCCGACGCCCTACTACGTGGCTCGGGACCTCTGGACGATCGACGACGACCGCATCCGAACGCTCGCCAAGTACGGGATCGAGAACAAGCGTTCCTCCGACATGCACCTGGAGGCCAAGGAGTACTTGGACGACGCGGAGGCGGCGCGGGCCGAGTTGGACTACAAGCGGTTCCTCTCGAGCGTCCGGAGCGCGCTGGCCTACGAAATGCGCGTCTACCCCGACGTCATGAAGACGACGACCGATGTGGTGAAGGCCGTCATCTTCTACCTCGCCCTCCTCATCCCGTTCGCCTACTTCATCGAGCGTCTGTTCATCGCGTCACCGCACATCGCGAGGCAGGTCGCGGGCGCCGCCGGATGCTTCCTCGTGATCTTCCTCGTTCTCTGGGTGGTGCACCCGGCGTTTGAGATCACGCGCGCACCGGTCATCGTCCTGCTCGCGTTCGTGATGCTCTCGCTCTCGATCATGGTCGCGAGTCTCCTCGTCTCGCGCTTCGACCATCGCATGAGGCTCGTCCGTCAGCAGGTCACCGGCGTCCGTGAGACCGACGTGGGACGCCTGGGCGCGTCCGGCATGGCCTTCGCGCTCGGCGTGGCCAACATGCGCCGCCGCAAGACGCGAACGGCTCTCACGTGCATCACCCTCATCCTGCTCACGTTCACGGTGATGAGCTTCACATCGGTTGTCGAGCAGCTGGTGGTGAACAAACGCGCCACCGAGCCCGGCGGCAACTACCAGGGCGTGCTCATCCGCGACCTCAAGTGGGAGCCGATCGGCATGCCCGCCCGGCGCATCATCGAGAACGAGTACGAGGGCCGCGAAGGCGTCGCCGTCGCGCCGCGAGCCTGGTACATGGCCGTCCAGGTCGGCACGATCAGCTACGTCACTCTGGAATACGACAACAACACCGCCGACGCCCGCGCGTTGGTCGGCTTCTCCGCCGCCGAGGATAGGGTCACGGGCGTGGCGAGCCGCGCGAACGTCCTCACGGCCGGCCGATGGTTCGCGGATGACGACCGCGGTCCCAAGTGCATCCTCCCGAGCGGGCTCTGCGAGCAGTTGGGGCTCACGGCCGACGACGTCGCGGCTCCCGGCAGGGAAGGCGCGCAGGTCATCGTTCTCGGCCGGCACTGCGAACTCATCGGCATCTTCGACCCCGAGTCCGTCCGCGGCCTGACCGACGTCGACTCCGAGATCCTGACGCCCGTCGACTACGACAAGATGCAGGACCAGCGCCGCCAAGGCGGGGGCTCACAGGGCGGCGGAGGCGAGGACGTCGTCGAGCGCTACATCCACCTCTCGCCCGACCAGGTCGGCTTCGTGAACCTCGACTTCGCGCTCGACGAGGGAGCGAGCCTTCGCTCCATCGCCATCAGCTTCGGAGACCAAGAGACCCTCGAACGCGAGATGGAGCCGCTCCTGCGCCGCGTGGAGCTGCACGTCTACTCCCGCCAGGGAGACGGCAACTACCTCATGAGCACGCGGACGAAGACGGACTTCACCAAGGGCGCCGGCAGCGTCCTCGTGCCGATCCTCATCGCGGCGATGATCGTCCTGAACACCATGCTCGGCTCCGTCTACGAACGGACCAAGGAGATCGGCATTTTCTCGAGTCTCGGGCTTGCGCCGATCCATGTCGCGAGCCTCTTCGTCGCTGAGGCCCTTGTCTACGCCGTGCTTGGCGCCGTCGTCGGCTATCTTGTCGGGCAGACGACCTCGAAAGTCATCGTCATGACCGACTGGCTCGACGCGCTCAGCCTGAACTACTCGTCGCTCTCTGCCGTGGCGACGGTCATCGTGGTCATGCTCACCGTTCTCGGCTCGACGATCTACCCGGCCCGCATGGCCTCGCGATTGGCCACCCCGGGAATCGATCGCCGGTGGAAGATGGTGGACCCGCGCGGAGGGATCCTCGCCGTCGAACTCCCGTTCTCCTCGACTTCGGGCGACGTGCGCGGGCTCAACATGTTCCTGATGGACTATTTCGGCGCCCATGTCGAGTACTCCACGGGGCGGTTCAGCGCGGACAACGTCGGGCTCGCGCTGTGCCCGGGCGCCGCTGAGAGCAACGGCAGACCGATGGACGTCTTCCAGCTCGGCACCACGCTCTGGCTTGCGCCGTACGATCTCGGCGTTCGCGAGCGCTTCACCTTGATTTCTCTCCCGACGCCCGAGATGGGCGAGGAGTCCTACGGCTTCTGGGCGCTCATCCAGCGCGAAGACGGCGACGAGGCTTCCTGGATGCGGCTGACCCGGAACCTGCTCACGATTCTCCGGCAGCAGTTCCTGCTCTGGCGCACCTTCGACCTGGAGACGCGGACCCCGTACATCGAACGCCCGCTTGACCTGCCCGAGGGCGACTTGGCGTTGCTTCGGATGCTCGAGAGGGCGCGCGACGGCCTCGAAGTCGAGAGCCCCGAGGAGACCCCTAAGAGCGCTTGAGCCGCCGCGCGGCTCGGCGTTTCGTTTTGCCCGCACGCAATGAGGAGGACCGGCACCCGTTGGCTGAGGAGCTGCGAACCACGGACGAAGAGAAGAAGCGCCCCCTAGGCGTGGACGCGGAACTCGAGGAGTATCGCAACCTCATCGAGCTTCCCGACCGCTTCGAGGAGGGCTTCAACTCCAAGACGGTGCTCGGCGCGTTCTTCGTGGGTCTCATCATGATCCCCGCGTCGATCTACCTTGGCCTTGTCGTCGGCGCGAGCATCGGCTCCGCCGCCGAGTGGGTCACGATCATCCTCTTCACCGAGGTCGCCCGCCGCTCGTTCCTCCGCCTCCGGAAACAAGAGGTCTTCATCCTCTTCTACGTCGCCGGGTCCCTCACCGCGATGATGGGTACGGGCATGTCCGGCGGACCGTTCTCCGGGCTGATCTGGAACCAATATCTCGTCCAGTCGCCGGCGGCCAAGGGCTTTCAGATAGCCCACCAGATCCCCACCTGGGTCGTCCCGCAGCCCGGCTCGCCCGCGATCGTCGAGCGGACCTTCTTCCACGTCGCGTGGGCCTATCCCATCCTTCTGCTCGTGCTCGGGCAGGTCATTGGGCGCTTGCAGTGGACGGGCCTCGGATACGTGCTCTTCCGCGTGGCCTCCGACGTCGAGAGGCTGCCCTTCCCCATGGCCCCGATCGGCGTCATGGGCGTGACCGCGCTCGCGGAGCACAGCCAGAAGCAGGAGTCTTGGCGCTGGCACGTGTTCTCCACGGGGTCGGTGATCGGGCTCGCCTGGGGGTTCTTCTACGTCTTCGTCCCCATCCTCACGGGAGCGGTGCTCTCGAAGCCGATCCAGCTCATTCCCATTCCATGGATCGAACTCACCACGCGAACCGAGAAGATCCTGCCGGGCGCCGCGACGGGCATCGCCACCGACGCCGGCGCGATCATCTTCGGAACCGTCATCCCCTTCTGGGGCGTCATCGGGGAAGCCGTCGCCAGCTTCAGCTCCATGCTCATCAACCCGCAGCTTCTCAAGAAGGGGCTCCTCCCGCTCTGGGAGCCCGGCATGGACACCGTCGAGGCGAACTTCGCCGCCACCCGCAACTTCTGGCTCGCGGCGCGCATCGGCATCACCCTCGCGATCTTCGTGATCGGCATCTACGAGGTCATCCGGAACCTCGTGGGCGCGCGGCGCTCGGGGGCGGTCGCGCGGCGGGCGTTGGACGGCGCGAAGCGCGACCGAGGAGACTGGCCGGTCTCGATCGCGGTCGGGATGTTCCTGCTCTCGATCGTCATCATGATCGTCATCTGCCGTGTGCTCATCCCGAACTTCCCGATGTGGTGGCTGTTCTTCTTCGGCTTCCTCTATACGCCGCTCATGTCGTACATCAACGCCCGTCTCATCGGCCTCATCGGGCAGAGCGTCGACATCCCCATGGTCCGCGAGATGAGCTTCATCGTCTCCGGCTACAAGGGCACGGACATCTGGTTCGCGCCGATCCCGATCGTCAACATCGGCGGGCAGGCCCAGTTCTACCGGCAGGTCGAACTCACGGGCACGCGCATGACCTCGGTTCTCAAAGCTGAGATGCTCATGTTCCCGCTCTTCCTGATCTGCAGTTTCGTCTTCTGGCAGTTCATCTGGCGACTCGCGCCGATCCCCTCGAACGCCTACCCGTACGCCCAGAAGATGTGGCCCCTCAACGCCCTGAACCAGTGCCTCTGGATGTCGGCCACAACCGACCGCCCGGAGATGTTCATTGAGGCGATCAACAAGCCGGCCGTCATCGGAAGCGGGCTCGGGTTCGCGCTCGTGACCTACACCGTTCTGGTCTTCTTCCGCATGCCGACTCTCTTCGTCTACGGCCTCATCCGCGGCGCCGGGAACCTCCCGCACTACTCCATCCTCACCCTCGCCGGCGCGCTGCTGGGGCGCTACTACTTCGAGCCCAAGTACGGCCGCAAGCAGTGGCGCCAATACGCTCCGGTCCTCTACGCCGGCTTCCTCTGCGGAACGGGGCTTGTCTCCATGGCCGGCGCCGCCCTCGCCATGGTCGTGAAGTCCGTGCGGCAGTTGCCGTACTAGGGGCCGCGCCGCCTGGTGCATTCCCTGGAGGATACTCGCCGCCCCGGAGCGGATACTGAGGTGTGAGTCGCATCGGGATCGGAGGAACCTCCCTTGAGGATCGTTCTCGGCGTGTCGGGTGCGAGCGGGGCGCCCTATGCCGTCGACATGCTGCGCGGACTCGTCTTCCACAGCGTCGACGTGGAACTCGTCGTCTCGCCCGTCGCCGAAGAGGTGTTGGCGCAAGAGGTCGGCGAGGACTCGCGCTCCGTGGTCGCGCGGGTGCTCCGTGAGACCGGCAGCGGCTCGTCCGTCCGCCAGTGGGATTACGACGACTTCGGCGCCGCCCCCGCTTCCGGCTCGTTCCTCCACGACGGCATGGTCATCGTGCCCTGCTCCATGGCCACGGTCGGGCGGATCGCGGCAGGCGTCGCGAGCAACCTGATCTGCCGCGCCGCCGACGTCTGCCTCAAGGAACGTCGCCCCCTGATCCTCGGCGTCCGCGAGACTCCCCTGTCCACGATTCACCTTGCGAACCTTCTCCGGCTCTCCGAGGCCGGCGCGCTCGTCGCTCCGGCCTCCCCCGCGTTCTACGGCCGTCCGCGAGACCTCGAAGAACTCGTGCAGACCTACTGCGGCCGGCTCCTCGACGCGCTCGGGATCGACAACGAGTGGGCGTACCGGTGGAGAGACTAGAACAGGGCCCACTCCCGATGCTCGCCAAACTCCGCGTCGCGCTCGACAACGTGAAGTTCGCCCACACGATCTTCGCGCTGCCGTTCTGCCTTATGTCTTTCGGGTGCGCGACCTACCCCGGGCCGTCTGTCCGCCTTCTCATTCTCGTTCTGCTCGCCATGGTGACGGCGCGGACCGCGGCCATGTCCTACAACCGCTACACGGACGCCGACATCGACGCCGCGAACCCCCGGACCAAGGGGCGGCCCGTGCCGAGCGGGCGGATGACCCGACGCGAGACGCTTCTCTGGACCTTGGTCTCGGCGGCCCTCTTCATCGCGGTCTGCGGTTTCATCAACCGCTGGACTCTCTTGCTTTCCCCGGTGGCTCTCGCCGTCGTGCTCGGCTACTCCCACTCGAAGCGCTTCACGTGGCTCTCACACCTGTGGCTCGGCGCGTCACTCGCCATCGCTCCACT
>CAZCER010000164.1:0-9060 GCA_964497385.1 uncultured Armatimonadia bacterium
ACCTCGTACAGCGGATCGTCGGGCTCGCGAGACAACGGGGCGTCAAGCGCGGGAATGTGGTGAACGCGAGCCTCGCCGCCTTCGTCCCCAAGCCGCATACGCCGTTCCAGTGGGAGGCCCAGGCCGACCCCGAGACGCTCGAGCGGCGCCGGACGCTCATCACCGACGCGCTGCGGAAGGTGGGTCGAGCCGACGTGCGTTGGCACAACCCTCGAACCGCGCGGATCGAGTGCGCGCTCGCGCGCGGTGGGCGCGAGACCGCAGACGCGATCGAGCGGGTGTATCGCGATGGCGCTCGTCTCGATGGCTGGGACGAGTGGCTCGACGAGGATCGGTGGGAGCGCGCGTTCGCGGAGGCGGGGCTGCCCCTGAGCACGCAGAGCGAGGCCCTCGATCCGTCCTTCCCGCTGCCGTGGGAGCACATCTTCACCGGCGTCAAGCGCGCCTTCCTTGAACGCGAGGCGGAGAAGGCCCGCAACGCGGCGGCCACGCCTGACTGCTGGGGGGTGAGATGTCATGGTTGCGGCGCCGGATGCGAAGTGGCTCCTGGAACTGACGTATAGCAAGATCGGCCCCGCGCGCTTCCTCGGGCATCTCGACGTGATGCGCCACATGGAGCGGGCCTTCCGCCGCGCCGGGCTGCCGATCGCGCTGAGCGAGGGCTTCAACCCGCGCCCGAAGCTCGTCTTCGCCGCGCCTCTCGGCGTGGGCGCCACAAGTGAGTGCGAGCGCCTCTGCCTGACGCTCACCGAGCCGCTTGAGCCGCGCGCGGCGCTCGAACGGCTCGCGGGCCACACCGCCCCGGGCATGGACGTCACGGGAGCGGCGGTTCTGCCGGGCACGAAGGCCCCCGCCTACCACCTCATCCCCTGGGCGGAGTGGGAGATCGCCCTGCCGCCAGGGACGACGGGCCTTGCGGAACTCGAGGAGCGCTGCGCGCGGCTGCTCGGAGAGACGCACATCGCCGTAACGCGGACGACAAAGAAGCGCACGACAGAGATAGACGTCCGCCCGGCCCTAAGCTGGCTGCGGGCGCTTGGTGAGGCGCGGATCGGCTGCCGGCTCACACTGAACGGCGAGCCGACCGCGAAACCGCTCGAGATCGTGGAGGCGCTCGGATACCCACGCGGCGATGCGGACACGCCGCACCCGCTCGTGCGCCGCACCGCGCTGGCCCCAACGCCCGCGTAGGGTGCGACCTGCAGGTCGCCAGTGTCGGGTGGTCGGACCGTCTCGATCCGAGCGGGACGGGGGCTTGCGCATGACGCGTCGGACGCGAAGGCTCTTGGTCCTGGGTGCGAGCGGGCTCTTCGCCGGTGCGCTCCTTGCCGTCGGGCTCGGCGTCGCCGGCGCAAGGGGCGGCGACGCGGCGCGAGCCCTGGACAAGCTTCCCCCCGGCCTCGCGGCCCATCGAGACATCGCGTACCGCTCCGACACGCCGGCTCCTCACAACCTCCTCGACATCGTCACCCACGAGGACCCCGCCGGAGGAGCAAGGCCGGCGATCGTGTTCATCCACGGCGGCGGCTGGATTGGGGGAGACAAGTCCTGGGAGCGCCCCGCGATGGCCCGTTACGCGGAGCTGGGCTACGTGACGGTGAGCGCAAACTACCGCCTCGCGAACGTCGCGCCATTCCCTGCCCCGCTCGACGATGTGAAGGCTGCGGTCCGGTGGCTCCGCGAGCATGCGTCGGAGCACGGCGTCGATCCCGACCGCATCGGACTGTACGGCTACTCGGCGGGCGCGCACCTCGCGGCGTTGGCTGTTCTCGACGAGGACCCCGCGCCGGTGCGTTGCGCTGTGTTGCGCTCGGGCATCTACGACCTCCGGCCGGAGACACTGGGGTGGGGCGGCTCGCACCACCGCGCGGTTGTCGGGCTCTTGGGCGGTCCCGCGGACAGGGACCCAGACCTTGCCGCCGAGGCCTCGCCGATCGGCCACCTCGACCGAGGAGGGCCTTCGCTGCTCCTCATACACGGCACCGAGGATGAGTTGGTCCCGTTCGAGACGGCGGCTCGGATGGCCGATGCGCTCGCGGGATCGAGCGTTCCGTTCGAGAGCTACTGGGTCCAGGGCGGACGGCACGGCGGGGGCTCCGACCGGCCGGCCCTCGCGGAAGCGGCCGACCGGCAGGAACGGTTCTTCAAAGGGCATCTGTGTCCGTAGGGGCGCTGCTTGCGGCGCCCTCGTGGCTGAACGTAGCGGCGGCCGGCAGGCCGCCCCACGCCGGTGGCGCTACTCCCCGCTCATCACCCGGTATTCCGCCGACGTCACCCAGCCCGCCGGGATGGAGCGCACGCCCGCGGAGGACGCCATGGCCCACTCGTTCAGGTGATTCACGCCGACGCCCTGACGGACCGTGCCATCGTCGCCCACACTCGTGTTGTAGACCGCGAGGACGGTTCCGTCCGAGTCGAACACCGGCGCGCCCTCGGCGCCCTCGCCGGTGTCGATGTCGAAGTTGAGGAGGAGCGTGTCGCTGCCGTCGCTGTTGCGGTAGACGCGGGACGCGGAGCAGACGCCGACCGCGGTGAGTCCGACGGGGCTCTCGGTCCAGTTGGGGTAGAGCCCGGCGAGGGAGTCCGGGAACCCGCACGAGGCGAGTGGCGTGCCGGCGCTCAGAGAGGTCACGGCGTCGTTCGCGGCCAGAGTGACCTGCCCCGATACGGACTGTGTGAGTTGGAAGACGCCGAGGTCCGGGGTTAGGACGCCCTGCCCGTTCACGTTGTACCTGGGGTGCAGAAGGATTCCGGTCTCGTTCGCAACGCTGATGGACGCCGTGTCCGTGATGGTCTTGCCGCTCGGAGTGAGGCGCGTGACCACGTTGTCCACGCCCTCGAGCGCGAGATACTGCCCCGGCAGAGAGGCCACACTGCCCGCGGTGGCGATGACGGAGGCGGTGATGGCGAAGCCCGTGCCCGTGCTCGCGGCAACGACGGCGCCCTCGGCGTCGTACGCGGTGACTTGGACGAGGTAGGTGTAGGGCTCCACGACAGCGACGGCGGGGCTCCAGTCGAGCGTCTCACCAGGCGGACCCTGCGGACCGGTCGGCCCCTGCACGCCCTGGTCCCCTTGGTCACCTTGGAACGCGCTGCACCCGAGGCACAGCGCGATCGCGACGAGCATCGAGCCGATCCCCATCTGACGTAGCATGGATCCCACTCCTCCCGAGATAGCCGTTCGATTCCGGTGCGGCCCTATGCGCCCAAGGAGAGCCGGAATCCTCCCGGCGGCAGGTGGCCCTCCGCTGTCGCCGAAGAGGCCGAGGTGCATGAGTACTCCATAGCGTGCCGCCTGATCGAGGTCGTCGAGACCGAGATGACCGAGCGGGGCATCACGGAGCGCCCCACGGCTCTCTCGGTGGTCGTTGGCGAGATGTCCGGGGTCGTGCCGTACGCGCTGACCCAGGCCTTCCCGATCGCCGCGACGGGCACGGTGTGCGAGGGGGCGCGCCTGGACGTGGAGTCCGTGCCGCTCATGCTCCACTGCCGCGGGTGCGACCACGAATGGCACGCGGTCGAGCCGTTCCTCATCTGTGAGGAGTGCGGCGGGGTGGAGATCGACGTGCTGTCCGGGCGCGAACTCCAGGTGCGCTCGGTGGAGTTCGGGGGAGACGAGTGAAGCTCGACATCACGCAGGACCTCTTGTCCGACAACGACGCGCTGGCCGAGCATACGTCCGGCAAGCTCCGCGACGCCGGCGTGCTCTGTGTCGGCCTCCTCTCCTCGCCGGGCTCGGGGAAGACGACACTCCTCGAGGCGACGATCGCGCGCTGGCCCGACGCGAGCCGGCTTGCGGTCATCGTGGGCGACGTGGCGACCGAGGCCGATGCGGACCGGCTGCGTGCAGTGGGTGTGACCGCGATCCAGATCAACACCGAGCACCATGGCGCCACCTGCCACCTCGACGCCGTGCCGGTGGCTGCCGCCATTGAGAGGCTGGATCTCGGCTCAACCGACATTCTCTTCGTCGAGAACGTGGGCAACTTGGTCTGCCCGGTCGGGTACCTCTTGGGTGAGCATTTCCGCGTCTTGCTGCTCTCCGTGGCCGAGGGCGCCGACAAGCCGCTGAAGTACCCGAAGGCCGTGTTGGAGACGGATTTGGCCCTCGTGACCAAAGCCGACCTCGCGCCGTATGTCGACGTGTCGGTGGAGACCATGACCGCGAACATCCGCCAACTGAAGCCCAAGGCCGAAGTGCTGGCCGTTTCGCCAAAGACCGGAGAGGGCCTGGACGCCTGGCTCGAGTGGCTGCGGGGGCGGCTGGATGCGCTGCGGGTCGGCTGAGGCCCACAGCGTGCGATAGGAGCCCATCCATGACCGCAGCCCTGCTCCTCACCCTCGCCCTCGAAGGAGTCGCTACCGTGCCGCCGCCCACCCCCTACGGCGCTGTCCCCAGCCCGGCGCAGCTCGCCTGGCATGAGATGGAGTTCTACGGCTTTTTGCATTTCACAACCAACACTTTCACGGATCTCGAGTGGGGCTATGGCGACGAGGACCCATCGGTCTTCAACCCGACCGACTTCGACGCCGACCGGATCGTGCAGGCGGCGAAGGATGGCGGCATGACCGGGCTGATCCTCACCGCGAAGCACCATGACGGCTTCTGCCTCTGGCCGAGCGCCTATACGGAGCACTCCGTCAAGAACAGCCCGTGGCGAGGCGGCAAAGGGGACGTCGTGCGGGAGATCTCGCATGCGTGCCGGGTGCATGGGCTGAAGTTCGGGGTGTATCTCTCCCCGTGGGACCGCAACCACCCGGACTACGGGACGGACGACTACATCGTCTACTACCGGAACCAGCTCCGCGAACTCCTCACGAACTACGGGACCATCTTCGAGGTGTGGTTCGACGGGGCGAACGGAGGAGACGGCTACTACGGCGGTGCGCGGGAGACGCGGACGGTCGACAAGAAGACCTACTACGACTGGGTGAACACGTGGGCGATGGTGCATGAACTCCAGCCGGGAGCTGTCATCTTCTCCGATGTGGGCCCGGGCGTGCGCTGGGTCGGGAACGAGAGCGGCATCGCCGGCGACCCATGCTGGGCCACGATGGCGCCGACCGGCACCGTGGGTGAGGTGGACACAGCGCTGAACAACTCCGGCGTGCGCGATGGGACGCACTGGCTGCCCGCCGAGGCCGATGTCTCGATCCGACCGGGCTGGTTCTACCACGCCTCCGAGGACGACAAGGTGAAGACGCCGGAGCAGCTCGCCGACCTCTACTATGCCTCGGTGGGGCGCGGGGCGTCGCTCCTCCTGAACCTTCCGCCGGACCGCAGGGGCCTGGTGCATGAGAACGACGCGGCGTCTCTCGTGGTGTTTCATGCGCTGCTTGCGGCCACGTTTGCGCGGGACCTCACCGAGGGCGCGTTCGTCACCGCGAGCAACACGCGGGGCGGGGAGGCGACGTTCGGGCCCGAGTGCGCGCTTGACGGGGATCCGGAGACCTACTGGGCCAGTGACGACGGCATGGCCACCCCGTCCGTGGAACTCAAGCTGCCCGAGCCGCGTCGCATCAGTGTGGCACGGCTGCGGGAGTACCTTCCCCTCGGCCAGCGCGTGGACGCGTTCGCGATCGACGCCCGGGTGGATGGCGAATGGCGCGAGGTCGCGGCGGCCCGGGCCATTGGGGCGCACCGGCTTCTGCGCTTCCCCGCGGTCGAGACCGACCGGGTGCGGCTCCGCATCACCGAGTCCCCCGTCTGCCCCGCGATCTCGGAGTTCGCGCTGTTCCTCGAGCCGGGGGAGTAGAGCGGGCGGGACGGAGCGCGGGCTTCCAGCCCGCCGGTGCGGCCGCCGACAGGAGGTGCTCGGTCGTGGTTCGCGATGGCGCGCAAACAAATGTTTCACGTGAAACATCGGGCCTGCCCTTGAATGGCGAGTTCGGGTAGGCGGTCCGTCCCGGGGCGCGCCGATCCGAGCCGGGCACTCCGAGTCACCCGGAACCGCTCACCCCGAGTAGGAGGCCGGTCTCTGGCCGACGTACCGAGGGGCCACCGAGCCAGTACCGCACTCCGTGCCGCTCACCCCTCGATACGCCGCAGACGACGCGGCTACTCGGGGTGCCCCCGCCGGCCTTCGTCACGGCGGTGGGCGGCTGCCCGGCGGGTCCTGTCCACCTCACCCGGGTAGGCGGCCCGTCCCGGGGCGCGCCGATCCGAGCCGGGCACTCGGGACCCTTTCCCTTCCTCGCGCCGGCCACCGGACGCGAACGCCGCGTCAGCTCCGCGCAGGGGAGGGGGCTCGGGAGCGAACACGAGATGCTGTCGCAGAGGTACTAGAGCACAAACAGCAGAACCAGGCCACCCACGATGATCGATCCGCCCAGAATCAGGAGTCCGAAGAGGAGCGGGTTGTCGATATACGTGTCGACCCGCGTGGACGCGTTGATCGATGTGGCTGGCTTCTCGGGCACTGCGGATGTGAGCGAGCCCTCGATGGCTGCTCCGATCAGTCCACCCACGAACATCCCGAGGAGCGATGTGGCGGTCATCAGGCCCATGTCGTGGAGTTGGGGAGAGCCCAACGGCCCGCCCAGGCCCGCGACACCGCCGATGGTGCCACCGATGATCCAGCCGTGCGAGACCCTCGGCATGAACACCGTTCCTCGGAACCCGTCGGCGGGATGTTCAGACGACGGATCGTCTTGCGCCGTCGGCGTGGCTATTGACGGTCGCAGTGGAGCTTGTCGCCCGCAGTACGGGCACCGGCCGTCGGCGGCGCGTTCTGAAGAGCCGCAGCCTGGGCATGTCTCCGTACCAAGTAACACCGAGGGCGGGGCCGGGTGCTGGGCGACCGAAGCCTGTGGCCCGCCGGTCAGGCGTGACAGCGCGCCCTGCGCGTCCCATTGCTCATCTACGAGGGCCGCTTGGGCGGCCGCCTCAGGCACGCTCGCGGCCTCGGCCAGCCACGCTACCGTGGCCCGCTCCCACTCGGCGCGCTCAGTGCGGCGGAGTTGCTCGGCCCTCGCCGCAACGCGCGCCGCCAGCGCGCAACGAGGGCACTCGCTATCGAGATCGGTGAGTATGTAACCGCACTGTGGGCACTGCATCCGGCATCCCCCTTGTGCGCCCTCGCCCGGAGAGCTAGGCAGTCTGGTCCCTGGCCCCTGCGGGGGCCGGCTCGGGGCCCTCCGTTGGCGTTCGAGACCACATCACTCGTCGTGCTAGGGTTCGTGCGACGCGGCGCTGATCCCTTCGCCTCTCGCCACTCGCGAACTGTGCCTCTGCTCGCGGTGCATCGCGCAACGCGCCCTCAGTCCCGCTCCGCCACTCACTCCCCCGGCCCATAAGCCTCGATCCGCACGGCATGGTCGCCCGGGGGGAACGCGAACGTGTAGCCATTGCCCTCGCGCCTGACTGACACGACCGCCCCGTCCACGATCGCGAGGCAGCGCACCCGGCCGGTGAACGGAGGGTACAGCGCCATCCTGCCGCCGGCCCCGCTCGTGCGGAACTCGAAGAGCAGGCGCCCGGGGAGCGACGCGTCTCGCCGGAGGTCGCGCAGCGTCGTCTCGCCGCCCTCGGGACGGACCTGGAGTTCGCTCCGCCAGAGCGCATACAGCGTTCCGACGGGAGCGGGCGCGAGAGCCACCACGTTCGCGCCGCCGATCCGCTGCCACTCGGGCTCCGGCCCGCACTGGGAGAGGAGCGCCCTCTGCCCGCCGAGCACGATCTCGGTGCGCTCGGGCCACTTGCGCGCGATGAGCACCCCCGACGCGGTGTCCTCGACGAGGAGACCGCGCGTCACGCCGTTCGGCGGATAGACATGATCCTCGGCGACCGCTCTGAGGAACGAGGCGATGAGGCGCTCCATGAATGGCCCGTCGGGCGGCGCGAGGCCGTTCCAGAGGACGCTGTTCCCTTGCCTGAGGAGAAGCGGGGCTTTGGAGGTCTGGTCCTCCATCAGCACCCGCACCGATGGGAGCAGGGCCTCGCGTCGGAAGAGCGGCGCGCCCTCCGGAACCCGGCAGACCGCAGTCTCGCCCGCCCCCATGTGGCCGTAGGCTTCGATCGCGCGCGGGATGAGGGGAGGCACGAACTCGAGCGTCAGGGAGGGCGGGTCCGAGAGCGCGTCGCCTCGAAATCCGATCGCGATGCGGTTCTCCTTGTCCCATGCGAGCAGCCCGGGCCGGATGTCAGCGACGCCGGCGGGGAAGCCCGCCGCCGGCGCGGGGCTGGCCGGGTGCGGCTCGCGCAACCGCTCCCCGTTCACGAGGATCTCCGCGCCTGGCGAGAGCCCGACAGGCAGGTGCACGACGGCTCCGGACTGGGCCTGGGCCTCGTTCACCCACAGGCGGAAGAGCCACCACCGCAGGGGAGTCGCCGCGTGGCGGGCCAGTTCACTCAGAACCGCCGGGCCAGCCGGTGGAGCCGCATCGAGGCGGAACCAGCCGTCATCCATCGCGCGCTCCAGCGGGTCGAGCACAAGGGCGGGGCGACCAAGCGCCACTCTCCCGGGAGCCGCGTCGAGCTTCCACACACCGCCGGTGCGAGCGAGGAAGGCTCCACTGTCCAGGAGAGCCCGCTGGCGGGCCCGCTCATCGGCGCTCAACGGACCCAGGTAGAGGGTGGGCGCCCCTGAGCGCCAGAGGACTCCGAGCGCCTCCGCGCTGAGATGCCCCGCCTCGCAGATCAGGGCCTTGTAGCGCGCCGGGAGGGTGGGATCCGCGGCGACAGCCGTGTCCAGGATGAGATCCGCGTCCACGTTGAGGGCGCCGAGCGCGTCGAGGATCGGCGGAGCGATGGAGGTCGAGTCGGCCACGTTCGACGCCGAGGCGATGAAGGCGATGCGGTGGGGGCGGGCGCGCCCGCCCCAAGCCAGCGCCCGCCGCTCGGCGGCGGACGCGGGGAGCACGGCTCGTTCGTCCAGGATGCGGCTGCCGGAGGTGGTCGCCCCTGCGGCCAGGGGCGCGGCCGCAAGCCGGGCGGCCAGGTTCGTCGGGCTCAGGGAGAGTGCCGTAGGAGTGGAGGCGACGCCATGCATGCCGAACGGCAGGTCGCATGTGGGCGAGGCCGTTGGGGTTGAGCTGGTCGTGGGCGGCGGCGGCGTCGGC
>CAZCER010000165.1:0-9060 GCA_964497385.1 uncultured Armatimonadia bacterium
CGTCCGTGCCCCGCTTCGCTCCCCTCAGGGGGGGGCGTTTAGGCGGGCGTGTACGGGGGAAAGAGACCACAAACATGCGCGGAACGACAACTCACGATGCGTCCTCCACTGGAGTGATTCGGACCAGGGGGTCTGATCCCATGAGAACCTGTGCTTTGCGCACCCCGACGAGGCCCATCGCCGTCACCGGGTGGCTGCTGCTGTCGCTGGTGGGCGGTTCCATGCCCGCATTGGCGCAACAGACGACCCCTCTGGGGCCGGAGGCCGCCGTTGCGGAGTATCACTACTTCGACCCCGATCTGGGAGGCAACGGCGCGTGGCGTTGGGACCAGGGCATAGACGCCACGGACGCGGCCCACGATGGGTTCTACTGGAACCACGACCGGGACGCCGTCGACGAGGATCGTCTCTGGTCGTACCGGTGGGGCGACCCGCTGCAGATCATCATGGAGGCGTCGCTTCCGATCTACAAGGCCCCGGGCACCTGGGGCGAGATCGTCATGCCAGCGCACAACATCAACGGACTCGACGTCTTTCCGGGGGGCGTGACGATCCCGGCGGGAATGGAAATCCACGTCTACGGCCAGTGGCGCTACCGGCATGAGTCCTGGACGGAGTGGAGCCGCGCGTACCGATGCGAGTTCGTGGACCCGGGTGAGTGGACGGGCCACCCCCACGGCGGCGACGACTGCTCCTGGCTGCGTGACCCCCTCACCGGCGTCACGACCGGCCTCGCTTGGCCCGCGGTGCTCTACACGCACATCAACGTTCCGGACATGCCGCCCGAAGCCGCGCCGGTTGGGACGCTCTATTGGTTCGCGGGGGACCACGAGCCGGGCAGCGGCGTGTTCACCGACACCACCGGGTACGCCGAGTGGGCGGGCTATGAGTTCCGGTTCGATCCCGGCTACACGGTGGTTTGGACGGACGGCTCGGGAGACGTGCTGTACCCGAACCCCTTCACCGCGCAGGCCGGCGCCGCCAATCTGACGCCTCCGTCGGACGCCCCAGCAAACGGCGAGTTGGACCAGGAGAACCCGGTGATCGACTGGGCCGATCCGGCCCTCACGAACTTCGGGACGGCGACGGAGTGGGAGTACGCCAACCCGATGTTCTTGGCGGACGGCCCGAACGGCGAGCCGCGGATCACCTCGGCGTCGCTCGAACTCGTGGGCCCCGATCTCGACCCCTATACGGAGGGCATTCAGGCGCCGCGCAAGACGATCACGGGCGGCCGCCTGGCGACGGCTTTCCGTCGGAGCGACATCACGGCCGCCTCGGGCGACCCGACGCTCGCGTCTTCGTGGCGCGACTTCGACAGCAACGACGGCGGGCGTGACGGCCCGCCGGCGCTGCGCTGGGATCGCCGCATCCCGACGGCGGTGCAGGCCGACGAGGACGACGGCGCGCTGAACGACGAGTGGCGTCGGATCGTGCGGATCGTGTTCGGAGGCACGGGCTACCCTGGCACGCGCGGAGCGGACAACTCGGTCCACCCGCCCACGATCGAGGAGGGGCTCTTCCCCTACTGGGATGACCCCGACGCGTTCGTGGTGGGGCCGACGCCCGGCCTGAAGTACGAGACCACCCGCGACCCGGCGGCCACCAACCATGTAAGCGAGGCGGCCTACGGCGTCGCGCCCACCGATCGCGCGTACGCTCCCGACCCGTACGATCGGACCACAACCGAGACGCAGGGCGCGCGGACCGACTGCGCGTTCACGCCCGGTTACTGGACGATCCAGAACCTGACTTTGACGGTCTGCCCCGATCCGAGCACGCCGGATGTCGCGACGAGTTTTCGCACCGTCGTGATTCCCGTCTACCCGACTGCGCCGTGGCAACTCCCGACGCCGGGCAACCCGGCCGCGGCTCTCCCCGACGAACAGAAGCCGAGGAACTGGTTCGCGGTCGAACACCCGCTCGACGTGCAGATCGCGCGCCAGGACGAGGAGAGTCCGGAGGCGCCCGACTGGGACGCGGATGAGCCTGGCTCCGGCCGCTTCGGGTTCTGGGGCAATCCGGGGGAGCATGAGAAGATGCGCCCGGACACGCCGGCGGGCGCGACCGATGCGCGGATGTCGGGTTGGGACGTCGATCCCGCGAACACCGACGACCACCGGTACTTCCTGGCTCAGGGCAACCACGACTTCCTGACGCGCCTCCCGAGCGACGAGACGGTCAACGCCATCGCGACTCCGGCCGATTGGGATGAGCGCTACTATTGGGAGCCCTCCGATGTTCCGATCAGCGGCGACCCTGACGCCTACGTCTCACTCGGTGACTGGGACTGGATGCGGGACGACTGGACCGACGACCGCGACCCGGACACGGGCCCTTGGAACGATGAGTCCATCCTGAACGGGTGGGTGCTTCCGCTCGCGGACCTTGGCTCCGGAAGCCCCGGCCGCAGCGCCGGGTGGGCGCGCACGGGCGACAACCGCGAGGATGACGGCCTGTGGCTCTCGAACGCGAGCCATGTGACGCTGTTCCGCAAGAGCGGCCCCGTGTTGATCCAGACTGACGCGTCTCCCACCGTCCTCTACGACACGGAGCCTGATTACCTCCAGCATGACGGGCCGGGCATCGTCCGGTTCGCGGTTCCGCCGCTGCGCCCGATCATCGCCGAGAGCGACGACTGGGACGGCGATCCGCCGGTTGTTGTCTACACGACGGCGCTCGCCACGGACTACAACGAGCGTCCGCTGCCGAACGGGTCGTACCCTTCGATCCCGGGCTCGAACCTCCGCATGTGGGTCGGCGGCAAGGACATCGCGCGGCACGGTCTGCCGGCGCTGTCCAGCCGGCGCTCGAACGGCGACCGCACGCAGGTGGTCAGCCGCGAGTCCGCGTGGTACGTGGACGACAACAGCAACAGCGACGACGGCACGCGGGACGACGCGGACACCATCGAGCCGCAGCGCGTGAACCTGGTCGCCGCGATCCCGCCCCATCAGCCGGCGATGGCCGCGATGGAGGGCACGACGGACCACGAGGGCGACTGGCGCTATCCGAGCGACGAACTGGAGATCCTCGGCGACGGCGACCCGCCCATCGGCTACTACGCCACGCTGGATCCCGATGACGCCACGGTTCCGGCCTACTCCGGTCCGGGCGCGGAGGTCACGGACTACCAGAGCGGCAGCGCGACGCTCTCGTACACCATCGACCCGGCCGACGACATCTCCGAGGACGCCTACATGGTGAAGGCGTACATCGACGTCAACGGCAACGGCAAGCTGGACCTCGCGCGCGTCGACCTCGCCGACCGCGCCTACGGAACCGGCTCGAGTCCCGCCGACCCGTACTGGCACCGCTTCCTCTATGAGGAGCCGTACCGCTCGTTCGCGGTTCGACTGAAGGTCCTCCCGGACTACGCGGTCGGCGCGGGCCGGCGGGTGGCCGACCTCGGGATCGTGGGGCACGCGACGCCTCGCGGCCCGAGCGGGCTGCCGGCTTGGCAGAGCCTTGTGGAGCACAATCTCTCGCTCGAGCAGCGCGGAAACATGCCGGCGAACGTTCTGCCGGCGGACCCGGGCGAGCCTTTCCCGCGACTCTCGATGCTCGGCGCCTTCGGCATGAGCACGCAGGGCTGGCGGGGCTGGATCTCCGACGAGGCCGAGCAAGGCATCATCATGCCGATCGAACGGCTGATGCCCAACTACGTGTCAGACATGAACGCGAACACCATCGGTTGGTCGTCGCTTCCGGCGCCTCCGGGCGTGAAGACCGACTCCGGAGGCATCTTCGTGGACGGCATGTCGTCGCCCCCGGACGGGGTGGCCCAGGACGATGAGCGCCTCGGCGCTCGCGTCACGGCCGACGCCGCCGGCGCGGGCACCCCGGTGGGGACGTACTTCCTGGACCTCTTCACCTTCGCGGACGTTGATCGCGCGGCCGGCTACAACCCGGACGCGGACACCGTCGTCGCGGGCCCGACGGCCGTGAAGGCAACGGTCTCCGAGTCGCCGATCCCGCCCGTACTCGCCACGCTCGGGAACTCGCGTGAGGTGAACAAGGACGCGGGCACGGACTCGAGCCCCGCGGGGCTGACGATCCCGGCCAACGCCAACACAAGCTTCGGGGACCTGGGCGGGGCGTTCTTCATGAACACCTGGGACGTGGACTCCGCGACCGGCCTGCCCAACGTGCTTGGCGGCGGCTACGGCGATACGGCCGTGTACTTCACCTCGAACCGCCCGAGCTTCGACGAGGAGCCGCTGCTCGGGCACGAGCAGGCCTGGAACATGTGGGCCCAGCGCCTGGATCACAACTTCGACCCGGGCTCCGACCCCTGGCGCCCGATCCATCCGACGTTCGAACCGGTCGACGATGCGTTCGAGATCGCGGGTCATCCCTGCGGGCTGGACGGCGCGGTGGGCGGCGGAGACGACCTGGTGAGCCCGCCGGAGGCGCGGTTCGTGGCGGTCAACTCCTACAAGCATCATTCGCCGTCGCTGGTGCGTCAGCCGATGGCGGGGCCGGACTCGGCGCCTCTCGTCGTGGTGACGTGGACGCTCGAGGTGGAGTGGTCGGAGGACCCGAACAACCCCAATCCGCAGGTGGCGAAGAGCTACTACAACGGCGGCGTGCTGGTCTCGTCGGCGGACGCGAATCTCGGCGAGGTCATCGTGGGGCCGCTCTTCGTCGAGGCGATCGACGGGGCGCAGTTCGGGCCGAAGCCGCTGCTCATCCCTCGCGGCTCGCTTCCCGCGACGGAGTTCGACCTCTACATGTACTA
Organism: uncultured Armatimonadia bacterium; assembly: GCA_964497385.1. Classification (GTDB taxonomy): domain Bacteria; phylum Armatimonadota; class Zipacnadia; order UBA1398; family UBA1398; genus CAZCER01. The sequence continues at coordinate 4,742 of CAZCER010000165.1, forward strand.
CTACAAGGGCTCGGGCAGCCAACGTCGCCTCGGCTACCTGCTGTGGGAAGTCATCGCTCCCGACGGCATGAACTACCTCGGAAGCCATGAGATCCCGATCATGACGCGGTACGGGAGCGGCGGCGTCCGCCTGGACGGCCTGGAGTACGCCAAGGACCCGCATCTCTTCGCCGACGTTTGGTACGGCGAGGACCCGGCGAACCCGGGCGCCGGCATCTGGCACGGAGGCCCCTTGGCCGATGTGCGCGCCGACATCGGCGTGGTCTTCAGCGGGAAGACGACCTCGTTTGAGACGGAGGACGTTTTCTACACGCGCTTCGACCCGGACTACCCGACCGACGGCCCGCTGAACGACCCGATGAACTACGATCCGACGAACAACAACACGGGACAGGTTATGTTCCCCGAGCAGACGGACGCGCCGCTCACGCCGCTGCGGCAGGAGGCCCTCACGATCGGCGGGGCCTCACCCGCGGAGCGCTACCACGGCGCCTACGCGAGCGAGCGCTGGGTCGACTGGGTCTATGATCCCGATCCGGCGAATCCGGCGGGCGGGATCCAGTTCAGCGTGAGCGTCGCCGGCGGCCCGACGTGGGGTCCGGGCGATTGGCTCGAAGACCCGATCAGCGGGTACCTCTACGCCGAGAACGCGGACGGCGGCCGCGAGGTCGAGGTGGACCCGACGGTGGGCATGGTCCGGTTTGTGGCCGAGGACCTGGTTCCGAACCAGGAGACGGAGGTCACGGCGACCTTCACGCCGCAGACGATGCGGCTCACGCGCGCCGCGCAGGACTCGGGGCAGCCCACGGTGGTCGTCCTTCCGGCCGAGACGATCGAGGTCCCGTACGAGGAGGCCGACTCGACGCCCGCGCCAGGCGAGACGCCTCAAGTGGTGCGGACGCCGGTGGAACTGCCGATGCGCCTCTTCTTGCTGTATAAGCGCTTCGACGCGCAGGGACGTGTGCGGCTGCTGTATGAGACTTTCAGCATGCCGTTCACCCACCCGAGCGCTCCGGCGCCGCCCTCCGCGGATCAGCTCTACTGGCGCAAGGTGAGCGATCCGGACGCGGCGGTCGCTGGGGACGCGTATCCGCTGATCGCGTACCCGGTCGACGGATCGGCCGAGTACATTCCGTTCTACGTGGACCGTCCGGCGACGGCGATCCCGCTCGACGAGACGGCGGGCGAGCTGTTCGTGACGGCCCAGCCGGTGCGGTACACCTGGTTCACGGACCAGCGGAACTTGGACACAAGCGACCCGGCTCGGGCGAAGTTCGTGCCGCCCTTCGTGGCGCTCGGCTCGACGGTGAACGTCACCGGCCCGCTCGGCGATCAGACGCTCCAGCAGGTGGGCGGCCCGACCGTGGTGTGGCTGATGTTCTCCTCGACGGCGGAGAAGACGCGCTATCTGCAGGGCTTCTCGGGCCAGAACTTCGAGGCTCCGGGCGAGCATTGGCGCGGGCAGGACTGGGGCGTCTACGGGACCGACGACGGCATCGCCTACGGCTATGACGCGGACTGGGACCTCTACTTCGCTCCGGTCTCTCCGCAGGCGATCCCGCGGACGACTGTCTACGACACCTCCACGCAGTCCTAGCGCAGGGACTGCTTCTCCTCGAGACCGAGCGGGGCCGGCGTCGCGCCGGCCCCGCTCGCTGTCTATGGAGCGCGGGCATCCCCGTCCGCAACCCGTGGCGCCGGCGTCCGCGCCGGTGAGCTTCGTCGGGTAGGCGACGCGTCGCGCGCCGCGCCCCCCCGCCTACCTCCCCGCGAGCTTCTCGTGCCCGCACTGGGCGAGCACGGAGGCGAGGAAGGCGAGTTGGGTCGGACGCCAGGCCTCGGTGCGGCGATGCAGGTGGGTCAGGACATCGAGCGACGGGCCGGTGGCGTTCTCGAGGACCTTGGGCCCGAGGACGCCTTGGGACACTAGGGCCTCGAGTTCGGCGCGCGGGAGGATGCGCCCCAGGTTGGCGAGGGTGTCGCGCGCGACGGCCTGCCCGGTCTGACGTTCCATGGAAGTCCAGAGGTTGAAGCGCACGAAGCCGTCGGGGATGATGGTCGAGAGGGGCGTGTCTCCGAGGCTCGAGCCGCCGTGGAGGACCATGCGTCCGGCGGCGACTTGGGCGATCTGGCGGGCCCGGTCGGAGCGGTACTGGACCGTGTCGTGCGTCGCGCGGTGCTCGGTGCCGACGTTGACGACGATGAGGTCGGCTCCGGTCTCCTCAAGGAAGAGCCGCGCGTCCTCCGGGCGCGTCAGGTCCTCCTCCGGCGCTTTGGCCTCTCCTTCGGCCGGGATCTCGTCGACGCAGCCCTCGACGAGGAATTCGCGGCCCCTCGCGGCGACGAAACGCTTCGTCATCTCGCGGTTCTCCGCGAGCGGGCGGGTGGAGGCGTCGTACATGACGGAGCCGACAAACCCGGGGCAGGCGTCGAAGACCTCGTCGTCGAGGCCGGGCTGGCCGTGGTCGAGATGGGCGTGCACACGGAGCTGGGCGAACGGTCCGTCGGACCGGAGAAGCCGGCGGAGGTCGTCTTCGACGTTGCGGAGGCCTTCAAGGGCCGATGCGAGCCCTGTATAGTTACGGAGTTGCGTGCGCTCGGGGTAGTTGGCGGTGAATCCGACGCAGATCGGGATGTCGGGCGCGCCGAGGCGCTCGCCGTGGGATGCGGCGGCCTCGAGGATGCACTCGAGGGTGTCCGTGTTCTCGACGCCGAGTCCCGGGATCAGGAAGCCGACTTCGTGCGCTTCGGCGTAGAGTTCGCGCACCTGGGAGGCGTCGGTCAAGAGAGACATGAGATTTCCTTTCCGGTTGCTTGCGGAGCGGAGGAGTGGAGCCGCTTCGTGGACCGAGCGGCCATTCGAGCGCCGATGGTCCAGGCCCTGCATCGACGAGAGAGGTGACGACCGTGGCGCAAACTCCAACCGACCCGCGGCGGAGCCGGGAGCGAACGTGCTTCAAGACGCGGCAGCCGTACAGCCCGGATCTCGACGTCGGGGCCGACGTGGTGATCGTCTATGACTCCGGCGACTCGTCCGCGGAGCGAATACGTTCATGGATCGAGGCGGGCTACGTCTGCCACTTCATGCTGGGCGCCGGATGGGGTTGGTACGACGACTACCTCTACGGGCGTTGGGACGGAGAGGACCACACGGCGGAGATCCAGACCCGGCGGGATCAGATGCGGATCGGGCGGGAGGATGAGGCGTACTACCTGTGCCCGACCGAGTCGCTCGCGGCGTATCTGGCCGAGAGGGCCGCGGAGGCGCTCGAGGCGGGGGCCGAAGCGATCCACTTCCACGAGCCCGAGTTCTGGGCCCACGCGGGGCATTCCGAGGCGTTCAAGCGCGCTTGGCGGGAGCACTACGGTACAGAGTGGGTCCCGCCGCACGAGTCGACCGACAGTCGCTACCGGGCGTCGCGGCTGATGCGCCAGCTCTACCGCGACCTGTTGGAGTCGGCGATGCGTCGGGTCCGGGAGAGCGCGGGGCGACTCGGGCGCGAGGTGCGATGCTATGTGGCGACGCATTCGCTTCTGAACTACGCGCATTGGCGGCTCGTGAGCCCGGAGTCGCTTCTCACGGAGATCGAGGAGTGCGACGGGTTCATCGGGCAGGTCTGGACGGGGAGCGCGCGCACGCCTGTGGGCTACCGCGGAGTGGTCGCGGAGCACACGTTCGAGTTGGCGTTTCTCGAGTACGGCGCGCTGGTGGACTTGGCGCGCGCGGGGGGGCACCGCCTGTGGTTCATGATGGATCCTGTGGAGGACGATCCGTTCCGCACGTGGGAGGACTACCGCCGCAACTGGGAGGCGACCGTCGTCGCGGCGGCGATGTGGCCCGAGGTCTGGCGCTACGAGGTGATGCAGTGGCCGGAGCGCGTCCTGCGTGACGAGCACACCGTGGCCGGCGGTCACGAGGTGCGGCCGATCCCGCCGGAGTATGCGACGGAGGCGCTGACGGTGACGAACGCTCTCGCGGACCTCAATCGAAGCGAGTGGGAATGGCGGTGCGGGACGCAGGGCGTGGGGCTGCTGGTGTCGGATTCGATGATGTTCCAGCGCGAGGACCCGTCACCGAGCGATGAGAGACTCGGCTTCATCTACGGCATGGGGCTTCCGCTCGTGCGCTCCGGCATTCCGGTGCAGCCGGTGCAGATGGAGCACGTGTGCACACCGGGGCATCTCGAGGGCTACGACATTCTATTCCTAACCTATGAGGGGCAGAAGCCGCCGAGCGTGGAGTGCCACGAGGCCCTGCGGGACTGGGTCCGGGCGGGCGGCGTTCTGGTGTACGTGGGGCATGACGCGGATCCGTACCA